>PFGT01000117.1 GCA_002782005.1 Hydrogenophilales bacterium CG12_big_fil_rev_8_21_14_0_65_61_21
ATTCCGGAATATCGCCTCACTGAAGACGGTCATTGCCCGCACTGCGGCGGCGCCATCGCCGGCCGATTCGAAAAATTCGGCTCGCCTTTCGGCGCGCGCCGCATCCCAGTCGCCATGCACCCGCTGAGCGGCAGCGAGACGACCTGAGCAAAGCCCCCCTAGCCCCCTTTAAAAAAAAGGGGGGAAAAACCAGCACACCGCTTCTGCCTCCCCCTTTGGAAAAGGGGGATTAAGGGGGATTTGCCTTTGGGTTTCCTGACCAACCCTGTTTCACTATTTTATCGATCACATCTATCTTCAGCGGATCGAATGCGAGGCCATGCCGTCGGCCAGCTTGGGCTCGAACCAGGTGGATTTGGGCGGCATGACCTCATGAGCGTCGGCGACCGCCATCAGGTGTTCCATGTGGGTCGGGTGTAGCGAGAAGGCGAGCGCCATCTCGCCGGAGTCCACGCGATTTTCCAGCTCGGTCAGGCCGCGTATGCCGCCGACGAAGTCGATCCGGGTGTCGCGCCGGGGGTCGGCGATGCCCAGGATGGGCGCGATCAGGCGGTCTTGCAGCAGGCTGACATCGAGCCGCGCCACCGGGTCGTCAGGGATCAGGTCAGGCCGGATGCTTAGTCGCCGCCAGACGCCTTTCAGGTAGAGCCCGAATTCGCCCGGCCGGGCCGGTTTAACCGGCCCATCGGCGACCTCGACGGCGAAGCTTTGACTAACCCTGGTCAGAAATTCAGCCTCGCCCAGACCGTTCATATCCTTGACCAGGCGGTTGTAGTCGAGAATTTTCATCTGATGGCCGGGGAAGATCACCGCCAGGAAATAGTTGTAGGCTTCGTTGCCGGTATGACTGGGGTTGGCCGCCTTGCGCGCGGCGCACACCCGGCTGGCGGCGGCCGAACGGTGGTGACCGTCGGCGATATATAGCGCCGGCATGACGTTGAACAGCGCGGTCAGCCGGGCGATGCCGGCGTCATCGTCGATGACCCATAGGGTATGCCGGACGCCCGATTCGGCGACGGCGTCGGCCGCCGGCGGCCGTTGGCTGGCCGAGGCCAGGATGGCGTCCACTTCCGGCGCATCGGGATAGGCCAGCAAGACCGGGCCGGTCTGGGCCTGGAGCGCCTCGATCTGGCGCACCCGGTCGTCCTCCTTGTCCGGGCGGGTGAACTCGTGTTTGCGGATGCGGTTCGTGTCGTAGTCCGCCACGCTGGCGGCGGCCACCAGGCCGGTCTGGACATGGGTCCCCATGATCAGGCGATAGGCGTAATAACAAGGCATGTAATCCTGCTTCAGGACCCCGGCGGCGAGCATCTTTTGCAGGTTCTCGGCCGCCTTGGCGTAGACCGCCGGGTCATGCGGATCGGTATCCGGCGGCAGGTCGATCTCCGGCTTGGAGATATGCAGGAAACTCCAGGGCCGGCCTTCGGCCAACGCCCGCGCCTCAGCGGTATTCAGCACGTCGTAGGGTGGGGCGATCACCTCCTGGACGCGGTCGGGGGCTGGACGCAGGGCGGGAAATGGCTGAATGAGCGACATCGGGCGATTCCTCAAAACGGTTGCACGGCCGCCATTTTACCTGTCTTGTCCAGCGCTCCGGTTTTGGCGGGATAATGCACCGACACCTATTCCGTTTTTCATCCCTTTTGCCGAGCCTTGGCGTGCAAAAAAAACCGTATCTACGCGACTGGCTGATCCAGGTTCTGTATACCGCCTGGTGCCAGTTCATGAACAACGAACTGCAAAACCACGCGGCGGCGACCGCTTTTTATTTCCTGCTTTCGGCCGCACCCATGGCCCTGCTGGTCAGTTACGCCAGCCAGGTTCTGGCCCATATCGCCGAGACGTCCAATCTCGCCGTCATCCTGCTGGCCGCGTTCTACGACCAGTTTCATCTCGACCGGCTGATGGCCGCAGGCTTCATCCCGGACAGCGTCCGGGTCAGCGCCGGCGGTGTCGGCCTGCTGACCCTGATACTATCCTCGCGCGGTCTGGTCAATGCCGTTCATAGCGCCTTCAGGGTGATCTTTCCGGATGGCGCCAGGCGCCGCCTGGTGGCCTCCTGGCTGCTGCCGCTGGTCATTATCCCGGCGGTCTTTTCCCTGGTCGTTCTGGCCTTTCTGGCCCAGGGCGCGCTGACCTTCCTGGCCGAGTTCGACCTCCTGGGCGGCTATCGGAGCACGCTGCTGAAATCGGCCAGCACACTATTGAGCCTGGCGGCGATCTGGGGGCTGGTCTTTGCCGCCTATTGGCGCCTGCCGCTGCGCTCACCAGGCATCCGGCCGGCGATGCTGTTGGCCGGGCTATGCACGTTGACCCTGGCGGCGCTGTTCACTGGTTTCGACCGGTTTTTTCACATCGAGCAATACCGCAACCTGTATGGCGCGCTGGGCGGCGTGGTATTCATTTTGATCGGCAGCTATTTCGCCTGCCTGGCCTTTTACTTCTGGGCCCAGTGTCTGCACGCCCTGACCAAAGTGGACGTGGCGGCACTGGAGAACCTGGTGCTCGGCTCGCGGGCGAATGGCAACCGCCTGGATGCCCTGGTTTTCGGCCGGGCTGATCGTCTGTTGGCCAAGTTTGGCCACCGTTTCGCCGCCGGCGATGCGTTGATTCGGGAGGGTGACGACGGCCAGGAGGCGTTTTATCTGTATTCCGGACAGGTTGAATTATTCAAATCGACCACCGGCGGGCCGCACAAGCTGGGCGAAATGGAGACCGGCGAATTGTTCGGCGAGATGGCCTATCTGCTCAAGGAAAAACGCAGCGCCTCGGTCATCGCCAAGACCGAGACGGTCGCCCTGGTCCTGCCGCCGACCATGCTGGAAGAACTTATGCGCTTCTCGGCGCCATTGTCGCGCCGGATCGTCGCCACGTTGAGCCAGCGCCTGCGGCGGATGAATCAGGCAAGCGCCGGGTGAGGTTCCCCAAGCGCTTTGCTAAAGCTACACTAGGCGCTCGATTTCGACGTCCTGGGTATGTGCACCAATGTCCGTAAAACATCCTATCATCGCCGTGACCGGTTCCACCGGCGCGGGTCTATCCACTGTGCGGCATGTACTCAAGGAGGTTTGCCACCGACTCGACATCCAGCCGGCGCTGGTCCATGGCGATTCGTTCCGGCGTTATACCGAGCGCCAGTTCAGCGCCTTGATCGAGGAGGCGCGCGCCAGCCACCGGCGCATTTCCTGGTTCGGCCCGGAGTGCAATCACTTCCACGAACTGGAGTCCCTGTTCCGAACCTATGGCGAGACCGGCAGCGGCATCCTGCGGGATTATGCCCACGACGAATCGCATAGCCGCGAACTGGGCGTGCTGGTGGGCGAATTCACGCCCTGGTATCCCTTGCCGCCCACCAGCGATATCCTGCTCTACGAGGGCCAGCATGGCGGCGTCAAGGCCGATACCTGGACCCGGCGCAAGACCGTCGCCGCATTCCCGCCCGCCGTTGACCGGCGCAAGAATGCCGTCGGCATCGATGTCGCCCGCCATGTCGATCTGCTGATCGGGGTGGTGCCGGCGATCAACCTGGAGTGGATACAGAAGATTCATCGCGATTCCGACAAACGCCGCTGCTCCATCGAGGCCAGCGTCGAGACCATACTGCGCCGCCTGGACGACTACATCCATTACATCGTGCCGCAGTTCGGCCTGACCGACATCAACATCCAGCGCATCCCGCTGGTGGATACCTCGAACCCGTTCATTGCCGGCGATGTGCCGGGGCCGGACGAATCCGCCCTGGTCATCCATTTCCGCCATCGCCGGCGCTACAACTTTCCCGACCTGCTGGCGCGCGTGCCCGGCGCCCGTATGACCCGGCCATCCACCATGCTAGTGCCCGGCGGCGGTTTGCGCCTGGCCCTGTCTGTCATCTGCGCGCCGATACTGGAAGAGATGATGGCCAGGCGCGATAAAGCGTGACCCGAGTGACACGACCAGTGGCCTTCATTTATTGCTGATTTCTGCCACGCCCTTCCCCATGCCCTCCCTGCCGCCACCCGGTCAATATCGCCGACTTGCCCTACTGCCCGGTTCGGCCGATGCCCTGACGCTGGCCAGTCTGGCCCGCCAGTCGCGGCTGTTGATCCTGACCGAGACCGCCCATGACGCCGCTCGTTTGCGCGAGGAGATCGCCTGGTTCGCGCCGGAGTTGACGGTCAGCCTGTTTCCCGACTGGGAAACCCTGCCTTACGACCCCATTTCGCCCCACCCGGACCTGATCTCGGAACGCTTGGCGACCCTTTGGCTGGCCTCGGAAAAACGCCTGGATGTCATGGTCGCATCGGCCGCCACGGCGTTGCAGCGGCTGGCGCCGCGTGCCTTCCTGGCCGCTCATGCCTTCTTGTTCAAACAAGGCGATAAGCTCAACCTCGATACCTTCCGCAGCCGCCTGACCGACGCCGGCTACAGCCACGTCAATCAGGTGCTGACGCCCGGCGAGTTCGCGGTGCGGGGCGGCATAATTGACCTGTTTCCCATGGGCGCCGCCCTGCCCTACCGGCTCGACCTGTTCGACGATGAAATCGAATCGATCCGCACCTTTGACCCCGATAGCCAACGCACGCTGTACAAGTCGGCGGAGGTGCGTCTATTGCCGGCCCGCGAATTTCCCCTTGACGAGACGGGTATCGCCCGCTTCAGACAGAATTTCCGCACCGCTTTTGAAGGCGACCCCAGCCGCAGTAAACTGTACAAGGACGTCTCGAACAAGCTGGCGCCGGCCGGCATCGAGTATTACCTGCCGCTGTTCTTTGACGATCTGGCCACGCTGTTCGACTACCTGCCCGACGACACCCATCTGGTCCTGCATGGCGACATCCATAGCGCGGTGGATGGCTTCTGGCGCGACAGCCAAAGCCGCTATCGGCTACTGGCCGGTGCCATGGACCGGCCATTGTTGGCGCCGAACACCCTGTTTCTGCCGCCGGACCAGTTCTTTGGCCAGGTCAAACCGTATAGCCGGCTGGAAATGGCCGCGCCCCAGCCGGCCCGCCCGGCGCCGGAGGGACCAGCGCGCTTCGCGCCGCCGCCCCAGATCGAGACCGACCGCCGGGCCGAGGCGCCATACGCCCGTCTGGCCCATCACCTCGACAGCTTCGCCGGCGCCACCCTGCTGGTCGCGGAAACGCTCGGCCGGCGTGAGACCATCGCCAATGCCCTGGCCGAATACGGCCTCAAACCCCGGTTATTGGAAGGCTGGCCGCCTGCCGACTCACCGTTCGCTCCTCATGACTTTCTACTGACCACCGGCCCGCTGGCCGCCGGCTTCATCGACACCGATTCCGGCCTCGCCGTCATCACCGAGACCGAGCTTTATGCCCGCAGTCCGACCGCCCGCTCGGCCAGGGCCGGCAAGGCGACCCAGATCGAGGGTCTACTGCGCGACCTGTCGGAGTTGAAGCTGGACGACCCGGTAGTACACATCCAGCATGGCATCGGCCGCTATCGGGGCCTGGTCGGCATGGACCTGGGCGACGGCGTCGAGGAGTTTCTGGCGCTGGAATTCGCTGGCGGCGACAAACTATACGTCCCGGTCGCTCACCTGCATCTGATCGCCCGTTATCTGGGCGGCGATCCGGACAGCGCGCCGCTGCACAAGCTGGGCGGCGAGCAATGGGAAAAGGCCAAACGCCGGGCCATCGAAAAGGCCCGCGACACGGCCGCCGAATTGCTCGATCTATATGCCAAGCGGGCCGCCCGGCAGGGGGTCGCCTTCGGCCTGGATCGTCATGGCCTGGACGCCTTTGCGGCCGGCTTTGAATTCGAGGAGACCCCGGACCAGATGGCCGCGATCGATGCAGTCATCGCCGACATGACCTCGGGCCGCCCGATGGACCGGCTGGTCTGCGGTGACGTCGGCTTCGGCAAGACCGAGGTAGCCTTGCGCGCCGCCTATGTCGCCGTAGCCGACGGCAAACAAGTAGCCGTGCTGTGCCCCACCACCCTGCTGGCTGAGCAGCACTTTCAGTCCTTCTCCGACCGCTTCGCCGATTTTCCAGTCAAGCTGGCCGAGCTATCCCGCTTCCGTTCGGCCAAGGAGGTCAATGCCGCAGTTGAGGGTATAAAGACCGGCAAGATCGACATCGTCATCGGCACCCACAAGCTGATCCAGCCAGATATCGAGTTCAAGAATCTCGGCCTGACCATCATCGACGAGGAACACCGCTTTGGGGTCCGCCAGAAAGAGCGACTCAAAGCCCTGCGCGCCGAGGTCGACGTGCTGACCCTGACCGCCACGCCCATACCGCGCACCCTGGCCATGTCGATGGAAGGCATCCGGGATTTTTCCGTGATCGCCACCGCGCCGCAAAAACGTCTAGCCATCAAGACCTTCGTCCAGCCCTGGTCCGATGGCCTGATCCGGGAGGCGGTGCTGCGCGAGTTGAAACGCGGCGGCCAGGTCTATTTCCTGCACAACGAAGTGGACAGCATCGGAATCATGCGGGACAAGCTGGCCAAGCTACTGCCCGAGGCCCGCATCGAGATCGCCCATGGCCAGATGCCGGAACGCGAACTGGAACACGTGATGCGCGACTTCTATCATCAGCGTTTCAATCTGCTGCTATGCAGCACCATCATCGAGACCGGCATCAACGTCCCGACCGCCAACACCATCTTGATCAACCGCGCCGACCGGTTCGGCCTGGCCCAGTTGCACCAGTTACGCGGCCGGGTCGGCCGCTCCCACCACCAGGCCTACGCCTACCTGCTAACGCCACCCGGCGAGGCGCGCATCACGACCTCCGCCAACAAGCGCCTAGAGGCTATCCAGAGTATGGAGGAGTTGGGTTCTGGCTTTTACCTGGCAATGCAAGACCTGGAAATACGCGGTGCCGGAGAGGTGCTGGGCGACTCCCAGAGCGGCGAGATGCAGGAAGTCGGCTTCAGCCTTTTCAATGATCTGCTGCAAACGGCTGTCAAATCGCTCAAGGCCGGTGGTCAGACCGATCAAGCCTCGCCGCTGGCGGTCACCTCGGAGATCAACCTGCATCTGCCCGCGCTGTTACCGGCGGATTATTGCAAAGACGTCCACGAACGCCTGGTTCTTTACAAGCGCTTGGCCAACTGCGCGACGCGAACGGACCTGCAATCGCTGGAAGAAGAACTCATCGACCGCTTTGGTCTACCGCCCGAACCGGCCCGAACCTTGATCGAAACCCACCGCTTGCGGCTCGATACTCAGCCTATGGGCATCCGGAAACTCGATGCCGGCGACAAGGCGATCAACATCCAGTTCATCGCCAACCCGCCGATCGACCCGACCCGGCTGATCAAGCTAATTCAAAACAAGCGGGAATACCGACTGGCGGGCCAGGACAAGTTGCGTATCGAGCGACCATCCGAGAGCCTGGAAGCCAGGTTGGCCGTAATCCGAGCCGGTCTGGCCGAGATTACAGGTAATTGAAAACAAAACCACCTGTGGCCCCTTTGACCACGTCAACGTCAAACAGACCACAGTCTAACGATCATGGCGCATCGCATCCCCAAATCATGAAACGCCATAGGGCGGCCCATGGCCGCCATTCGCCCGTTAAAACAACAGAACATGGATGTAAAAAGTAAAGGCCCTGGTTTTTCCAGCTTTTGCGAACGCACGGTTAAGCGCCCGGCGCGAACGCTACGCTGGCAGCTTGTCGATGATTACTCGCGCCGCCATCGGGTGCCTTGCGGGCCGTCTTCCAGAATAATTCCTGCCGCCTTCAGTTCGTCCCGGATGGCGTCCGAGCGTTTGAAGTCCTTGGCCTTGCGGGCTGCCAGGCGTTCCTCGATCAGCACTTCGATACGTTTGGCGTCAAAACCGCCCTCCTCGCCACCTGATTTTAGATAGGTGTCGGGATCGCGCTGCAGCAACCCCAGTATGCCAGCCAGGGCCTTCAGCTTACCGGCCGGTTCGACCCCACCCGCCCGGTTCGACTCGGCCGCCAGATCGAACAATACGGCCAGCGCCTCCGGGGTATTGAAGTCATCGTCCATGGCGGCCTTGAAGCGGGCCGCGTAGGTATCGTTCCAGTCCACTGTCCAGGCCGGCACATCGACGCCGCGCAAGGCGGTGTACAGCCGGTTCAGGGCCGCGCGAGCGTCGTCCAGATGCTGATCCGAGTAATTCAGTGGACTGCGGTAATGGGCGCGCAGGATAAAGAGGCGCACCACCTCAGCGTCGTACCGCTCCAGCACCTCGCGGATGGTGAAGAAATTGCCCAGCGACTTGGACATCTTCTCGTCATCGATCCGGACGAAACCGTTGTGCAGCCAGTAATTGACGAACTTGCAGCCGTGTGCGCCTTCGGACTGGGCGATCTCGTTTTCGTGGTGGGGAAACTGTAGGTCCTGGCCGCCGCCGTGGATGTCGAAGTGTTGGCCGAGTAAATCGGAGCTCATCGTCGAGCACTCGATGTGCCACCCCGGCCTGCCCGGCCCCCAGGGCGAGGGCCAGGCAGGCTCGTCCGGCTTGGCGGCCTTCCACAAAGCAAAGTCCATCGGATCGTGCTTGTTTGGGTCGATCTCGACCCGCTCGCCGGCGCGCAGGTCCGCCAGCGACTTGCCGGACAGCCGGCCATAGGTCGGAAACGATTGCACCGCGTAATAGACATCGCCGTTGGCCGCCGCGTAGGCATGACCGTTGGCGATCAAGGTCTGGATCATGGTCAGCATATCGCCGACATACTCGGTGGCGCGCGGCTCGTGGTCGGGCGGCAACACGCCAAGCGCGGCGCTGTCCTCGTGCATCGCGTCGATAAAGCGCCGGGTCAGGACAGTGAACGGCTCGCCGTTTTCCAGCGCCCGCCGGATGATTTTGTCGTCGACGTCGGTGACATTGCGGACATAATCCACCTCATAATCAGAGGCTCGCAACCAGCGCGCAATCATGTCAAACACCACCAGCACGCGGGCGTGTCCCAAGTGGCAATAGTCGTACACGGTCATGCCGCAGACGTACATACGCACCTTTCCCGGTTCGATGGGTACGAATTCCTGTTTGTCACGGGTGAGGGAGTTATAGAGTTTGAGCATGGCGGCAACGCTAACGGCAATCGAAAGGAACTAATTTTAACGGAAGCCAGCCATGAGATTGCCCACAAACACCACAGCGGCGGATCAAAAACAAAAAAGCCAGCTTGGTTAGCTGGCTTTCATGCGCGGATTCAAATTCGAAGTGCAACTCTGATTAACTGTTGCATCCCGTGTGATTATGTCCCCGTTCGTAGCTGGCCCTTGTTTCGTGCCCGCGAACTGATGCAACATCTGA
>PFGT01000014.1 GCA_002782005.1 Hydrogenophilales bacterium CG12_big_fil_rev_8_21_14_0_65_61_21
TGATCTTTTAGCCACTGGACGGTGACGTCGAAGCGGTCGGCAATCTTGCTCAACAACGCGCCTTTGGGCGCCTGAATGGTGTGCAGCCGGATTTTTGCGCTTTCCGTCGCCGCCAGGCTGGCATTGAATCGGTTGGCATTTTCAGGCGGTAGCAGCAGGGTATTCTGCGATTCGGCGTAGATGACCCGACGCCGGAATCCGGGATTCAAGGCCAGGAAATCGTCCAGCGTCATGCCCGCCAGATTGGCCGCCGTTTTGGCTTCGATGGGGTATGACAGGGTGACTTTATCGAAGGCGGGCGCATTGGGGACGTCGTTTAGCGCAACGCCGAAGCGCTCGGGCTCGCGGATGACATTGCGGATCGCCAGCAGTCGGGGGACATAGTTACGGGTCTCGGGGGGGAGATCAAGGCTGGAAAAATTCGTGTCCAGTCCACGCGCCCGATTCTTGGCGATAGCCCGGCTGACGCAGCCTTCGCCGCAGTTGTAGGCGGCCAGGGCCAGTTCCCAGTCGTTGAACATGCCATGCAGACGTTGCAGGTAATCGAGCGCGGCTTGAGTGGCATTGACGATGTCGCGCCGGCCGTCATACCAGCTGTTTTGCTTGAGGCCGAAGACCTTGCCAGTACTGGGGATGAATTGCCAGATGCCAGCCGCGTTGCTACGCGACAGCGCCTGTGGGTTGTATGCGGATTCGATGATTGGCAGGAGGGCGATTTCCATGGGCATATGGCGTTTATCCACTGCCTCAACGATATGGAACAGGTAGAGGCGGGCGCGGTCCAGGGTAGTCGATAGGTAGGCCGGTCGGTTTGCGAACCATTGTTCGTTGTTGCGGACCAGCGGGCTGTCCATCTCCGCCAGGCTCATCCCGGTCCGTAGACGTTGCCACAGGTCGGTGACGTTGGCCTCCTGGATGATCGCAAGCGGTAAATCCGCGCTGGCCTCGGCATCGCTGACCAGGGGTGTGGGCGCCGCGTCGCTGCTTAGGGTCGCGCTAGGCGGAGCCACGATGCTAGCGGGTTGAGTGACGGCGATACCGGCTTGAGGCGCCGCTGGTTGCGTCCCGGAGACGTCGGCCGCGCAGATGGTTTGGGCGGCAAACAGACAACAGAGCGCCAGATAAATAGATGGGGTTTTGGTCATTAATCCGGCGGTGGCTGGCTACAGTGCATCCGTCATGGAAACAGCGGCAATTCTATAACCGCTAGCCGAATAACACAAACCATATATATCAAATAGTTAGAGCTGTATTTTGATGCCAAAACTTAGTCGAAGCGGTCTTTTGCCGCACGCATTGCGACAAAGGCGGCTTGTCCATCCGGCAGGATAGCGGAGTTGGCCATGTGGGCTTGAATCTCCGGTCGCTGAGTGCGCAGGAAGGGGTTGCGAGCCAACTCGTCGCCCAGTTTGACCGGCAATGTAGGCTGGCTGGCCGCGCGTAATAGCCGTGACTGCTTTTGCCAATCAAGCAAGGCCGGGTTATCGGGCTCGACCGTCAGGGCGAACCGGATATTGTCCAAGGTGTATTCGTGGGCGCAGCAGACCAGGGTATCGGATGGCAGTGCGGCCAGCCGGGTCAGGCTGTCATACAACAATTCGGGCGTGCTGCCGAAGACCTTGCCGCAACCGCACGAGAACATAGTATCGCCGCAAAACAGCCAGCCGTGGCCGAAGTAGGCGATATGGCCCGAGGTGTGACCGGGGATGTCGAGCACCTCTAAGGCCAGGTTCAGTTCCGGGATTCGGCATGGCGCCCCTTCGCCAACGGGACGATTGACGCCCTGGATGGACTCGTGAGCCGGGCCGAATACTGGAATGTCGTGGCGCGCCAGGATGTCCGGAATGCCGCCGCAGTGGTCGCTATGACGGTGGGTGACCAGAATGGCGACCGGTTTTATGCGCCGTCGCTCCAGCCACGATAAAATGGGCGCGGCCTCGCCCGGGTCGACGAACAGGGCGGATTGCCCGTCGTGGACGGTCCAGATATAGTTGTCCTCAAATGCGGAGATGGCTTCCAGGTGCATTGTTCAATGATAGGTCTCTCGCTCATGACGGTAAACCAGCCATGACCATGAACTGGTTCGATTCGGATATCGGGCGCTATGTATTGGAGCGGGAGCAGTCCTGGTTCGACCTGACTAGCGCCGACCTCTTTGGTTTCAATGCCATGCAGATCGATCAGTGCCACGTCGATTTCCTGCGCGCCAACCGGATGCCATTCCGGTTCGCGATGTCGGTCGGCGGTGGCGACCTGCGTTCGCGTCCGGAGGAATTACCGATCGCCAGTCAGACCATCGACTTGATCGCCTTGCCCCATGCACTGGAGTTTTCACCCAATCCGCATCGTTTGCTGCGCGAGGTTGAGCGGGTGTTGCGTCCGGAAGGGCGTTTGCTATTGGCCGGTTTCAACCCGCTGAGTCTTTGGGGGCTAAGAAGGTTGAGCGGTTCCAGGCAGTGCTATCCATGGAATGGGCGCTTCCTGCATCTGGCCAGGATCAAGGACTGGTTATCCCTAATGGACTTCGAGTTGTTGTCCGGCCGTATGGCGTGTTATGCCCCGCCAGTGAACAACAGCCGCTGGCTACGCGGGTTTCGCTTTATGGAGGCGGCTGGCGACCGCTGGTGGGCGATGGGTGGTGGGGTCTATCTTCTTCATGCGGTCAAACGGGTGCATGGCATGCGCTTGATAACACCGCGTTGGGAAGAAAAGTGGTTGGCGAAACCGTTGTTGGCGCCACCGAGCAATCGTGCAATCGAAAGGTAGCAATGAATCGAAGCCATTCTGTCTGCGTGGATATGTATAGTGATGGGGCTTGCAAGGGTAATCCTGGGGTGGGCGGTTGGGGCGTGCTGTTGCGCTTTGGCAAGCAGGAAAAGCAACTTTGCGGCGGCGCGGCGGATACCACCAATAACCGCATGGAACTGACGGCGGTGATCGAAGGCCTGAAGTCGCTCAAACGGGCCTGCCGGGTGCGTGTGCACACCGACTCCCAGTATGTGCAAAAAGGGATTTCGGAGTGGTTGGCGAACTGGAAGCGTCGCGGCTGGAAGACCAGCGCCGGTCAAGCCGTCAAGAATCGGGATTTATGGGAACAGCTAGACCAGATCGCCGCCCAGCATACGGTTGAATGGCACTGGGTAAAGGGCCATGCCGGCCACCCGGAGAACGAGCAAGCGGATCGTTTGGCCAACGCCGGCGTCGATAAGGTGATACGGGGCGAGTCATGAGACAGATCGTACTAGACACGGAAACCACCGGCCTGAACCCGGAACTGGGGCACCGGGTAATTGAAATCGGCGCACTGGAGGTGGTTGATCGGCGGCCGACTGGACGTACCTTTCATCTTTATCTGAATCCGGATCGGGAGGTCGATGTAGGCGCGGTGGAGGTGCATGGATTGACCAACGATTTCCTGGCCGACAAGCCGCATTTCGTGGATGTCGCGGCGGACTTTCTGGTCTTCATCGCCGAGGCTGAACTGGTTATCCACAACGCCCCGTTCGACGTAGGTTTTTTGAACGCCGAGTTGCGCCGTATCGATACCGACGACGATCTGAAGCGGCATTGTCTCGGTGTGCTGGATACGCTCAAGCTGGCCAAGGAACTGCATCCCGGCCAAAGGAACAACTTGGATGCCTTGTGCAAGCGTTATCAAGTGGATAACTCGGGCCGCAGCTATCACGGCGCCTTGCTCGACGCCCAGTTGCTGGCCGAGGTGTATCTGGCCATGACGCGCGGTCAGGATAGCTTGGCAATCGAATCTGTTTTAACCCCACCGCCCAAATCGCTTCGTACCGATAGGTCGGCCAAGATTAAGGTGTTGCGAGCCAACGCGGTTGAATTGGCGGAGCATGAGGCCTACATTGCGAAGATGGCTGAGGGTTGCGGCCGCTCGCTGACCTGGTGATGGCGGCTAATAAGGCTGTTTCGTGGGCACGGCGTTGCTGTTCGTATTCGCCTGGTATCATGGCGGAAACGGCGGCGCCCCGACATCGGATCGGTTGAACGCAGGTCGTATCGGGCTGGGTAGGTGACTATAAAAATGATGATATTAGGTGAGGAAATCATGCTGTCTGTTTGTTCGCAAACCGGTGTCCCGTGCCGCTTTTGAGCAAAGCGCTCAGGCTCGTGCTTGGCGTGGCGTGGCTGGCAGGTTGCCAGGCCATGGCCCAGGCCGAGAGCGGCGGTCGCGTAAATATCGTTTTGAGCGAGTCGGCGCCGGCCTATCGCGAGGTCGCCGCCGCCTTCTCGTCGGCGCTCGCCAAACGCTATCCGGTCCAGATCGATTTGCTCGATACGCTACAGGATCAGGACTTGATTCGCATGGATTCGGCCAGGGAGTTGATCGTGCCGGTCGGGGTTCGGGCAATGCGTCGGCTGTATGGCCTGCACCCGGCCCACGCGGCCATATTGACGTTGATGGCGCCGCGCGGGGCAGTTGAGTCGATGTCCGGACGGGGCGACATGGCCGGACGGGATTCAGTCGTCTATATCGACCAGCCGTTCCCGCGTTCTCTGGCTTTTATCCGTATGTTGTTGCCGAGGGCGGAGCATGTGGGTTTGATTCTATCTGGCGATAGACTAGGTGAACTGGCCGCTTACCGTCAGGCATCGGCGCACGCCGGGATGGATTTAGTCATCGAAACCGTGGCTACACCATTGGATGTCGCTCAGGCCATGCAACGCTTGTTGCCGCGAGTGGACGTGTTCCTGATGTTGCCGGATTCTAAAGTGGTCAACGAAAACACCGTGCGTCTTATCCTGCTGGCAAGCTACCGTCAGCAGATTCCGGTAATCGGGTTCTCGCGTGGTTTGACCAATGCCGGCGCGGTCGCGGCGGTGGTATCGGACCCGGACGCGATCGGCCGCGAAGGCGTGGCGTTGGCTAAATATTGGAATCCCGAAACCGGGGCGCTACCGCCATCTCGCTACACCAGCGAATTCTCGCTGGTATTCAATCGTTTGGTCGCCCGTTCGCTGGGTCTGATAGTGCCGGAAGACGGCCGGGAACTGGGCCGCTGGCGCAAGAAAATGGACTGATCAATCCTCGACCCGATAGCCGCCGTCGCCGATAGCGCGACGCATGGCCGCCGGGTCGACTTGGGCCGGGTCGTAATCGATGTCGGTCAGGCCGCTGGTTAGATCGACCTCGACTTTGGCGACACCGGGGAGTTGACCCAGTAGTCGTTTGACGCTGCCGACACAGCCCATGCAGGTCATGCCGCCGACCTTGATGGTGAGGTGTTTCGAGTTCATGCCTTCTCCAATGTATGTTGCGATTGATAGCCCTCTACGATGAGGCCGCTGGCGTCATATAGTGCACCGAGATTGGCGGCGTTTTGCAGCACCTCCAAGGCCTGACGGGTACGTCGCATCTGGGCCTCGATCAAGACCCCGTTGGCTTGGTTTAGCCGTTCCGCCGCCTTGGTCAGGCGTAGTATTTCGCGCCATTTTACTTGCCGGTCAGGCTGCCCCGCCAAGCTGTCCTCGATACGTTCGCCCCGTTTAGCATCGATACCGGCCGCGATCATGAGCCGGTTCCAGGCCGTGTTGGCTGCCTGCGACCATAGACTCTTTTCGGCCACGACCTCAGCCAGGGTTTCGGCACGGATGTTTTGCAGGGTTTCGGATTCTCGTTCCAGCAGGCGCACGAACGCGGCTAGCGCTTCGCTCAATTCGTTCAGAGCCATATCGATGGGGTTCATTTTTTGCCCTGACGTTGCAAGTTTTCCATGCTATCCCGGACTAGGGCATCGGCTACGACCTCTTCGTCAACCTTGAAACTGCCTTCCGCGATGGCCTGCTTTACGGCCTCTAGTTTACCCGGTTCCGAGGTGTCCAAGCGGCTGAGCTTGTCTTCCAGGATGTTGAGCTGAGTCGAGGTTTGCGTTATCTCGATGCTATCGGCGGCGCCATTCGCGACCGAAGCGGCGGCGTGCTTGCCTTTGGCTTCCCGTGTTTTCTGACCGCCGACGCGGGTAACGCCAGTCAATGAATCGTTGATTTTCACGGTCACCTCAAATGGGTAGATGCTTTGAATAACGGCAGTATTTCGCCAAGCTTTAACCGGCCGTCGCGGCGATCATGGCCCGATATAGACCGTGCCGTCATCCCGGACGATTCCTTGAACGATACGGCCCGACCCGAGCTTCAGTCTAAGCAGCTCGCCAACACCGGCCTGACGTTGGGCAACGCCTTCCTGGCTTATTTGGAAACCGGGTCCGTCAGAGCGGATTCTAACCCGTTGCCCAGCCTGGATGATGGCTTTGACCTGGAGCTGGTCGATCGTGATCGGGCGGCCTTTGGCGAGCGGCATGGTGAGTACCGCGCCGTGCAGGTTGGCCGGATCGCGGGGGTAACGCCCGGGGTCTATGGTGTATTCGATCTCGGCCTTGACCAAGTCCTGAGCGGTGGGTGAATAGCGGCTGGGCAACGGTCGGCGGGCGGTCAGGGCCGGGCCTATAAGCCGGACGCGGTAGGTCAGATAGAGGCTCCAGGGTGATGGTGCGTCGCATTGCACCGCCAGGTTGCCTGCACCCCATAATCGGCTGCCGGCGGCCAAAGAAAAGCTGGTCGCCAAGCATACCGGCGTAAACGCGTGTTCAGCCACCGATCCGATCTCGATTTCGGCGCGACTATCGGGATAAGTCGTGGCGATTTGCCCGCCTATGAAGCGGCTGGCGGCGGCGCGCAGCGCTTCGGGGCCGCGAATCACCTCCGCCAGCGACAACATCGGATAAGCCACCGCCAGTAGCGCCAGATAAAATAGCGGACAACGCATGAAGTCCCTAGTAATCATAAACAGGCATTTTACCTTGCAGTCGGTTTAAACTAGCGCTATGGAATCGTCACTCGAACCCGTCGACATCGCGCGGCAAGCCATCAAGCGTTTGGCAAGCAGGAAACTGCCGCCGACCCCGCAGAATTTCCGCCGCGCCTATTTGGAGGCCGAGGGTTCGGCTTCGGTTCAAATTAATCGACCAGAAGCCATCCGCGCCTTACTGGCACAGTGGGAAGGTTATCAGGCTGGCCTGACTCAGGCTAATAAACGCGAGATGCTGGATCGCGTTTTGATTAATTTCGCTAATGATGCAGATGAACTGTTGGAGAAGCTGGCAGGCTTGGCCCGCTCCTGGAGCGAGCTGGCTAATGGCACAACCGTAGTGGATAACGCCGCAGAGATCGACGTTCAGGCTGTCCAGCCGGTCCCGGCGACGCCAGTCGGCGCAGCGTCAAGTCAGGCGGCTGCCGTCAAGTCGGGCGGTGGGTCAGCGGCGGTGCGGCTGATCGCCGGTTATCTGAAAGAATTGAGCGCTGGTTGTCGCAACCAATGGCCTGACTTGGCCGATCGAGTCGACTCGCTGGTGCGCGGGCTAACCGCCAAGGTCGCCGATCTGGAGGAAAAGGACATCGAGGCGATGGCCCATATTTGGCGCGAGATCATGGTCCGTGCTGAAGATGAACATGAACTCGTGCTGAGCCTGAAGGGCTTGCTGGGCCTGCTGTTCAGCAATGTCGGCGAACTGGTATCCGAGGATGCCTGGCTGTCCGGTCAGTTGGCGACCATGCAGGCGGCGCTCTCGGATCGACTCAATCCCCACGCCTTGTTCCAGGCCGAAGAGGGTCTGAAGGAGCTGGTACAGCAGCAGAAGCAGCTCAAAGGCAGCATGAACGAGGCCAAGGAGAAGCTCAAGCGGCTGGTTTCGTCGTTCATCGACCGGATCGGCGAAATATCCGAGAGTACCGGCCAATACAATGTCCGGATCAAGGACTATTCCCAGCGTATAGCTAAGGCCGAGGATATTGCCGAACTGTCCGATGTCATGGATGGCCTGTCGACCGATATGGTGCATATGGAAGGCCAAATGGTCGCCACGCATCAAGAGTTATTGGCGGCCCGCACTCACGCTGAAGAGGCCGAGGCGCGCATACACTCCCTGGAAAAAGAACTGGAGGAGGTCTCCGGTCTGGTGCGGGAAGATCAACTTACCGGCGCACTGAACCGGCGCGGCATGGATGAGTCGCTTATCAAGGAAATGGCCCGAGCCGACCGCATGAACGCGCCGTTCTCGGTCGCCTTGCTGGATATCGATCATTTCAAACGCTTGAATGATGCCTTGGGCCATCAGGCCGGGGATCAGGCGCTGGTGCATTTGACCCGCGTTGTGCGCCAGTTGTTGCGGCCGACCGATTCCCTGGCCCGTTATGGTGGCGAGGAGTTTCTGGCGCTCTTACCCAACAGTGATCTGGCCGACGCGGAGAAGGTCATGCAGCGTGTTCAGCGCGAGTTGACCAAGCAATATTTCCTGCATAACAACCAGCGGGTACTCATCACCTTCAGCGCCGGGGTGGCTCAGTTGCAAAGCAGCGAGGCGCAGGACGATCTGCTCAAACGAGCCGACGAGGCGATGTACAAGGCCAAGGCGGCCGGGCGTAATCGCGTCGAACGGGGTTGAGTTTTAGGCGGCAATTATTGCCTGTATTTGCCGGCGGCCATTGCCGAGTTGCCATGCCACGGAATAAATTCAATAAAAATCAATAGCCTATAAAAATAGGGTGGTTGGCATGAGGTTTGCTGCTCTTTAGCGACAAGGAGCCGCATATGCTGAGCAAACTCGATCTGGAACTTCGTTTTATGCAAACCGCCCTGGGGCTGCGTGCCCGGCGCCAGGAGGTTATCGCCGCTAATCTTGCCAACTCCGACACACCCAACTACAAGGCGCGCGATCTCGACTTTAATGCCGCCTTGCAATCGGCGCTGGGTGGCTCGATGGGCTCGATTGGTCTGACCACGACCTCGGCGAGCCACATTTCCGGGCTGAGCGCGTCAGGTGGTGCGGGCAGCGCGGCGCTGAAGTACCGGGCAAGTCTGCAACCGAGCCTGGATGGCAATACCGTCGATAGCGACGTCGAACGGGCCGGTTTCGCCGATAACGCCATGCATTACCAATTCCTGCTCGAAAGCATGAGCAGCGCGTTCCATAAGATGAGCCTGGCCGTGGGGCCTGACAAATAATGTCGATGACTAATGTTTTCTATATTGCCGCGTCGGCGCTGACCGCGCAGTCCATGCGACTCAATGCCGTCGCCAGCAATCTGGCCAACGCCGATTCGGCGCATTCCTCGACCGGCGGTGGCTACAAGGCCAAACAGGTGGTTTTTCAGGCAACCCCGGTTGCTGGCTCCTCTCCCTGGGCGCAAGGCGTGCGCATGACCCAGGTGGTCGAGGACAGACGTCCGGATCGGCTGGTGTATGACCCGCACAGCCCGCTGGCGGATGCCAAGGGCTATGTGGCTTACCCCAATGTCGACGTGGTGGAGGAAATGGTGAACATGATTTCCGCCTCGCGTTCTTATCAGACCAACGTCGAGGTCATGTCTACTGCAAAGGACCTCATGCAACGCACTCTTGGCCTTTTGCAGGGCTGAGCAAGGAGTAATAAATGACCGCAGCTGTCTCGTCGATCTATAGCAACCCCGCCCTGGTGGCGACCTTGAATGGCGCCGGTGGTTCATCCTCAGCCGCCAAAGGGGCCGCCAATACCCTGAGCGATGTGCAAAGCACCTTCCTGAAACTGCTGACCACGCAGTTGCAGAACCAGGATCCAACAAACCCCATGGACAACGCCCAGATGACGACACAGTTGGCCGAGATGTCCACGGCGCAAGGGATCAGCAATCTCAATAGCACGCTGAACAGCCTGTTGAGTTCGTATCAATCGACTCAGACCTTGCAGGCGGCTTCATTGATTGGACATCAGGTTTTGGCTGAGGGCAACACACTTGCACTGAGCAATTCGCAAGCGGTCGGCGCGGTTGATCTGGCCAGCCTGGCGGATACCGTGAAGGTGCAAATAATGGATGCCAACGGTCAGGCGGTACGCACCCTCGATCTAGGCGCCCAGAATGCCGGTTTGATCGGCTTTAGCTGGGACGGTAAGAACGACCAGGGTCAGGTCATGGCAGATGGCAGCTACACCGCGAGTGTCGCCGCCTTCAGCGGCGCTTCGACGGTACCGGCTACACCCTTGACCCTGGCCAGCGTGTCCAGCGTGTCGTTGACCGGCGGTGCCGTGAAGGTGAACGCATCAGGTCTCGGTCAACTGTATCTGAGCCAGATTCAACAGATTTTTTAACGGAGGCATGTCATGAGTTTCGAACAGGGATTAAGCGGTCTTAACACCTCCTCCATGAGCCTGGACGTGATTGGCAACAACATCGCCAATGCCTCGACCGTTGGTTTTAAGAGTTCCAGCGCCGAATTCGCCGATGTCTATGCCAATGCGGTGTATGGCAACACCGGTATGCAGGCGGGCATCGGCACCCAGATCGCCGCCGTGGCACAGCAGTTCAACCAGGGCAATATTACCGTTTCCAATAACCCGCTGGACGTGGCCATCAACGGCAACGGTTTCTTCCGTCTGTCCGACAACGGCGCAACCACCTATTCGCGTAACGGCCAGTTTCACCTGGATAGCAACGGCTATCTGGTAAACAACACCGGCCAGAACGTAATGGGCTATACGGAACTGACGATTGACCCGGTTACCGGCCAGCTTAGCAGCGTCAGCACGCTCGGAAATATCCGGATCGACCTTAACAACATCGCGCCCAACGCGACCACCACACTGGCCATAGGACTGAATCTTGATGCCAGCTCGGCGGTCATCGCCAGCACCTTTGATCCAGCCGATCCGACCACCTATAACTATTCGACCCCGGCTACCGTTTACGACAGCCAGGGCAACAGCCATTCGTTGACCTATTATTTCACCAAGACCGCCGCCAATGCCTGGACCGTGAATGCCACCATGGATGGCGCCGCCAGCGGCATTACGGTGGCGCTTACGCCCAACGCCTTGACCTTCAATCCGGATGGCACACTGGCTACGCCGGCCCCACCTGCGACGCTAGGCATCGCAACCACGGGCCTGGCGCCAGCCGTCAATGAACTGGCGGTGACCATGGATTTGTCGGGCGCGACCCAGATGTCGGGTAATTCCGGCGTCAACTCGATCAGCCAGGATGGCTACGCCCAGGGTCAGTTGGTCGGCGTGTCGATCGGCAGCGACGGCATTGTTTTCGGTCGCTATAGCAATAACGTTAGCCGCCCGCTGCAACAGTTATTGCTGGCCAATTTCCGTAATCCGAATGGCTTGATCCCACTGGGCAACAACCAATGGGCGCCGTCCTATGCGTCGGGGTCTGAAGTGCTCAACTCGCCCGGCGGCGGCGTAGCTGGAATCTTGCAGTCGGGCGCGACCGAGGACTCGAACGTCGATCTGACCAACGAGCTGGTCAACATGATCGTGGCCCAGCGCCAATACCAGGCCAACGCGCAGACCATCAAGACCCAGGACCAGGTCCTGCAAACCTTGGTGAACCTGCGTTAAGCGGGCGAGGCCGAACGACCATGGACCGAGCAATCTACATCGCCATGACCGGGGCGCGCGAGGTGACCCGGCAACAGGCCGCTGTCGCCCACAACCTGGCGAACCTGTCGACCACCGGTTTCAAGTCGGAGATGAATGTATTCCGGGCCTTGCCGGTGGTCGGGGAGGGCGCGCCAACCCGCGCCTTCGTGCTGGCGACGACGCCGACCACCGATTACTCATCAGGTGTCCTGCAAGCGACCGGCCGCAATCTCGATGTCGCGGTTAACGGTCCCGGCTGGATCGCTGTGCGGGATGCCAGCGGTCAGGAGGCATACACCCGCATGGGCGACCTACAGACCTCGGCCAATAGCGTGCTGCAAACCGGCACGGGCCTTACTGTTCAAGGCGATGGCGGGCCGATCGCTATTCCGCCCGACCAGCAAATACTGATCGGCAAGGACGGCACGGTGTCCAGCGTACCCGTTGGCCAAAACCAGAATACCGTGACCATCGCCGGCCGCATCAAGCTGGTTAATCCGCCCGAGCCCGATCTGGTTCGGGGCGACGACGGCTTGTTTCGACTCAAAAGCGGGCAACCGGCGCCGGCGGACGGTAACGTCACCTTGGCGGTCGGCGTCCTGGAAACCAGCAACGTCAATCCGACCGATGCCTTGGTCAGGATGATTAGCCTGGGTCGGCAGTTCGATATGCAGATGCGGGTGTTGAACGCGGCCAACGAAGATCACAAGAACGCCGACAAGATCATTGCCAAATAAAGGATAAAGTCATGCTACGTTCGCTCTATATCGCCAGTACCGGCCTTAGCGCCCAGCAGACCCAGTTGGATGTCATCTCAAACAACCTGGCCAACGTCAGCACCACCGGTTTCAAGAAGGCCAGACCGGTATTCGAGGATTTGCTGTATCAGACCATCCGCCAGCCGGGCGCGCAATCGTCGCAGCAAACGCAACTGCCCAGCGGCTTCCAGTTGGGCGTCGGCGTCGGCACGGTGGCGACCGAACGGCTACATACCCAAGGCAATCTGCAACAGACTGGCAATGCACTCGATGTGGCCATCAACGGCTCGGGCTTCTTCCAGATACTCCTGCCGGACGGCAGCACCGCCTATACCCGCGATGGTTCGTTCCAACTGAATTCTCAGGGCGTCCTGGTTACCGCCAGCGGTTACACGGTGCAACCGTCGATCACCATGCCCGCCGATGCCCAGACCATCACCATCGCCAAGGACGGCACGGTTTCGGTGACCCAGCCCAATAACGCCGCCGCTACCACAGTTGGCACCCTGCAACTGGCAACCTTCATCAACCCGACCGGCTTGCAAAGCATGGGCGACAACCTGTACGCCGAGACGGCCTCATCCGGGACTCCCCAGGTCAACAACCCGGGCACCAGCGGCACCGGCATGCTCAACCAGAACTTCATTGAAACGGCCAATGTCAACGTTGCTGAGGAGCTGGTCAACATGATCGTCGCGCAACGGGCCTATGAATTGAATTCGCGCGCCATCACCACCTCCGATCAGATGCTACAGCGCCTGACTCAGCTCTGAGCGGTTACTCAAAGTCTTGCCGTTCGGTGCGGCAAATATTGCCGCAATCGCCGCACGGGCCAATCCGGCGCTCACCTTCTACCCCGCTTGGGGCAATGGTTTGCGGGTGGTTCCTGGTTTGGCACGTGGCTTGCATTGATTCCGGTAATGCCATGTTGGTCTTTTCGGGTAAATGCCATGTTTAATAAAAATTGCGTATTTCTGATCGTTGCCTCGTTGGCCGTGGCGGGTGGCTGTACCACGACGCCGACAAGCAATATCAAGCAGCCACTGACCGCCAGGCCGGCGGCCAAGCCGCTAGTGATGGTCAACGACGGCGCCATCTATCAACCGCACCAGGGCATACACCTATTCGAGGACCGGCGTGCTCGCCACGTAGGCGATACGCTGACGGTCAACCTGGTGGAGAACACCCAGATCACCCGCAAGCTGGACAACAAGCAGAATCGTGCCGGCAAGGCCACGGTCGACATCCCTTCGCCGACCATCCTGGGGCATACCCGAGGCATCGGCGCGACAAGCTGGGCACCGAACTCGACCGCCGATTCCGAGGTCAAGGCCGACATCACCAACAACAATAGCGTTACCGGCGCCATTACCGTGACGGTCGTGGATGAGCTGGACAACGGCAATCTGGCGGTGGCGGGCGAGAAGCAGGTTGGTCTGGACAACGATACTCAGTACATCCGCCTGGCCGGGGTGGTCAATCCGCGCGACATCGGCCAGAACGGGACCATCGACTCGACCAAATTGGCCGACGTGAAATTCGAATCCAAGGGCGCCACGGGGCTGGATCGTTCCAACTTGACCAGCATGATGGCCCGCTTCTTCCTGACCATACTGCCATTCTGAGGAGCGCATGATGCGTCGACAAACAAGCGCGAAAAACAGGCTGAACCGGCTGCTGCTGACAGCGGTTATATGCCTGGCCGGAATGATGACCAGTTGGGCGGCTCAGGCCGACCGGATCAAGGATATCGCCGACATCGCCGGGGTGCGCGGCAACCAGTTGGTCGGCTACGGCCTGGTGGTCGGTCTGGACGGCACCGGCGCCAGCAGTCAATTTGCCCAGCAAAGCATTATCTCCATGCTGGGCCAGATGGGTGTGAATCTGCCGCCCGGCAAGGCGATCTCCCTGAAAAACGTATCCGCCGTCATGTTGACGGCCACTCTGCCGGCCTTTGCCCGGCCCGGCCAACAGATCGACGTCACAGTCTCGGCGCTCGACAACGCCAAGAGCCTACGCGGCGGTACCTTGTTGATGTCGCCACTCAAGGGCGGCGACGGCCAGACTTATGCCATGGCCCAGGGTAATGTTCTGGTCGGTGGCGCAGGCGCCTCGGGTGGCGGATCGAGCCAACAGGTCAACCATCTCGACGCCGGTCGCATCAGCAATGGCGCGACCGTGGAACGGGCGGTCCAGAATCGTTTCGGGCAAGGCGATTCGGTCCAGATCGAACTCAGACAGACCGACTTCACCACGGCCAATCGGGCGGCCAAGGCCATCAACCTGGAATTTGGTGAGGCCGTTGCGGTAGCGCTCGATGGCCGGCTGATTCAGGTCAAGGCCCCGAACGAGGCCGGGCGGCGGATCGCTTTTTTGTCGCAACTGGAAAATGTCAGTCTCAGCCCCGGACTGGCCACGCCCAAGGTCATCATCAACCCGCGCACTGGGTCCATCGTGATGAATCAACTGGTCAATCTGGATAAATGCGCCATCGCCCACGGCAACCTGTCGGTGACGATCAGCAGCGAGCCGCTAGTCAGCCAGCCGGGTGCGCTATCGGGCGGCCAGACCGTCGTTACCCAGAAGAGCGACGTGCAGGTCAAGAGCGAGAAGGGCGAGTTGGTGGTGATGCCGGCCACCGCTTCGTTGAGCGATGTGGTCAAGGCGTTGAACGCGGTCGGCGCCACGCCGCAGGACCTGTTGGCAATACTCCAGGCCATGAAGGCGGCCGGCGCGCTCAAGGCCGATCTGGAAGTGATCTGATGCTCTCTGGCGCCGACCTGTCCAGCCGCTTGTCGTTTGACGTTCAGGGTGTCGCCGCCCTGCGTATGAAGGCGGCGACGGGCGACCCCGGAACCTTGAAGGCGGCGGCCAAACAGTTCGAGGCCATGTTGGTTCAGACGATGCTGAAGACCATGCGGACGGCCCAGTTAACCTCTGACGGCGATGTCTTCGGCGACAGTTCCAGCCTCAAGCTCTATCAGGAATTACTCGACCAGCAATGGGCCCAGAACATCACCGCCGGCAAGGGTTTAGGTCTGGCCGAGATGATCATCAAGAGCCTGCCGGCGGCCGCGTCGGACCCCGCCACGCTGCCTAGCGAAGCGGCCAAGGCAGCGGCCGCGCTGGCGCCGGCTCGGACGTTGCCGGCAAGCGCCGAGCCAGGTGCGGCTGTAAGCCAACCAGCGCCGGACAAGAATGTCAGGGACGATCAGCAGCCCGACCGCAAGCGGCACTTCGTCGAGGCGATGTTGCCTTATGCCCAGGCAGCCGAGAAGGTTTCCGGCGTCCCGGCCCGTTTCGTCTTGGCTCATGCGGCGCTGGAATCGGGTTGGGGGCGGCGTGAAATTGTCGCGGCGGATGGCGCGACCAGCCACAACCTGTTCGGCATCAAGGCCGATGGCGGCTGGGATGGCAAGGCCGTAACCAGCGTGACCACAGAATATCGTCAGGGTCTGGCACTGAAGGTCGCTGCCAAGTTTCGCGCCTATGCCAATTATGCTGAGGGTTTCGTTGACTATGCGCGTCTGTTGCAACGCCGCTACCGCGCTGCTGTCGCGGCTGGCAACGATGGCCTGGCCTTTGCCGCTGGGTTGGCCGCCGGTGGCTACGCTACCGACCCCGCGTATGTCGAGAAACTGCAAGGCGTGATACGCAGCATTCCTTCGACAAGCTCAGGACGGGTTCAGGCGTGATCGGGGTCAAGTTCTGACCGCCGCCGCCGTTAACAAGATTACTGGAAACGGGGATTGAAATGGCATCGGGTATCTTTGGCATTACACTAATGGGGCTGAACGCGGCCCAATCGAACCTGAGCACGACTTCGCAGAATATTGCCAACGTCAATACGGCCGGCTATCACCGCCAATCGACCAATTTGACCACGGCACAGCCTATGACCACTGGCTATGGCATGGTCGGCAGTGGCGTCGATGTCGTCGGGGTGGCGCGCAGCTACAGTCGCTTTCTGGAAAATCAGGTGGTGTCGAGCCAGGGTCAACTATCCAGTTACCAAACCTATGGTCAATACGCCAGCCAACTGAACGCGCTGCTCGGCAATCAAAACAGCGCCCTGTCGGCATCGCTGGCCGACTTCTTTGCCAGCGTTCAAAACGTCGCCAACGACCCGACCTCGATCGTCGCGCGGCAAGCCCTTATCGCCAGCGGCAACGGCCTGACGGGCCAGTTCGATAATGCCAGCAAGGGTCTGAGCGATCTGCAACAGAGCGTCGACCAACAGGTGCAAAGCATCGCCACGCAAGTCAGCTCATATGGGAAAAGCATCGCCGTCTTGAATACCCAAATTACCGTCGCCCAGGCCTCCGGCAGCGATAAGGTCAATGCCCTGCTGGATCAGCGCGATCAATTGGTGGCCGAGATCAACAAGCTGGTCAACGTCAATGTTTTGAATCAAACCGACAGCGGCTACACGCTCTACATCGGCAACGGCCTGCCCCTGGTGCAAGGCAGTCAGGCTAATGTGCTGAAGGCCGTCGCCAACCCGGCCGACCCGACTCAAAGCCAGCCGGCGCTGCAAATCGGCAACGGCATAATTCCGCTGGATACGGCACAGATTACCGGTGGCCAACTGGGTGGCTTACTGGCCTTCAGGGACCAGATGCTGATGCCCTCGCAACGGGAATTGGGCAAGGTCGCCTACACGCTGGCGACTCGGGTGAACGGGCAAAGTGGCCTGGGCTTCGACCTCAATGGCGCGGCGGGGACCGACTTCTTCAGCACGCCTGCGGTACGGCCGCCGGTAGCCAATCTGAACAACACCGGCAATGGTCTGCTCAACCTCAGCCTGACTGACCCTAACCTGCTGGCCAATAGTGATTACAAACTGGCTTATGACGGTGCCAATTACACCCTGACCCGGGTCTCGGACGGCACGAGTTACAGCAATGCCACGCTCGCCGGCCTTGGCGCGGCGGTCTCGGCCGCCGAGGGTTTTAGCTTTAGTCTATCCAGCGGGACGATCAACGCCGGTGACAGCTATCTGATTCGGCCCAGCCAATACGCCGCCAACGGGCTTTCGGTGCTTATAACCGATCCCAGCAAGATCGCGGCAGCCGGCCCGAGCGGACTGCCCGGCGACAACGGCAATGCCCTGCTGCTGGCCAGCCTGCAAA
This sequence comes from Hydrogenophilales bacterium CG12_big_fil_rev_8_21_14_0_65_61_21, assembly GCA_002782005.1. Lineage (GTDB taxonomy): Bacteria > Pseudomonadota > Gammaproteobacteria > Burkholderiales > Thiobacillaceae > Parasulfuritortus. The sequence goes on from PFGT01000014.1 coordinate 17,308, forward strand.
GCCAGAAACTGTTGGCAAACGGTTCGGTCACGTTACAGACGGCGTTCAACCAGCTCGTCGGCCAGAATGCCAGTCTGACCAACGCCGCGACTCTAGGCCAGCAGTCCTACCAGACCCTTACCGATCAGGCCACGCAGGCTCAACAGTCCTTTTCCGGGGTTAACCTGGACGAAGAGGCGGCCAACCTGATTCAGTACCAGCAGGCCTATCAAGCGGCGGCCAAGGCGATGCAGATCGCGTCCAGCCTGTTCAACAATATACTCAGTGCAATCCAGTAATCGGGAGGTCGCCATGCGCATCAGCTCCAACTCCTTCTACGCCGCGCCATTGAGCGGCATATTGAACCAGCAGTCCTCGATGGCGGCGCTCAACCAGCAGATCGCCAGCGGCAATAAATTGCTCACCGCCGCCGATGACCCGGTAGCGGCCAGTCAGGTCATGTCGCTGAACGATCATATCGCCTTGAGCACTCAATACCAGGCCAATCAACTCAGCGTCAGCCTGGTTCAAAAGGAAGAAGGCATCCTGCTCGATCAGGTGCAAACCAGCCTGCAAAGCGCCCAGAAGCTGCTTACCTCGGTCAATGCCAGCACCGACCAGAACTTGAAGAACTCGGTGGCGGCCACCTTGTCTGGTCTGTATCAGCAGATCAAGGATACGGCCAATGCCCAGGACACCAATGGCAACTATATTTTTGCCGGCTTCAAAAGCAGCACCCAGCCTTACGATGGCGCCAGCTATCTGGGCGACAACGGCTTGCGTCAGGTGCAGATCAGCCAGGGGCAGACGATACAGGCGAACGATAACCTTAACTCGGTCATCCAAGCCGGGACGGCCAACGACCTGCTCCAGGTCATCGCTCAGACGGCAGCCAATCTACAAAATCCAGCAACCTCGCAAGCCCAGTTGGACAGCGCTCATGCAACCGTAAACAGCGCGCTAGGCAAGCTGCAAGACATCCAGGTCGCGTTGGTTGGGCGACAGCAACAGGTCAGCAGTCAACAAAGCGCGACCCAGCAATTACTGGCCGTCAATCAAGACGCCCTAGGCAAGCTCACTCAGGTCGATCAGGCCAGCGCGATTGTCGAACTGCAAATGCGCCAAGTCTCGTTGCAGGCCGCCGAAAGCGCCTTCGCCTCGACCTCTAAGCTATCCTTATTCAACTACCTGTAATCTCGGCGAGGGTGGCCCGGCACAGTTGCCGGGCTCTTCTGTGGCTGAACTGGCACGAAGCACTTCAGCCCAACCGGCCGGCTCATCTGATTACCGACGTAGCAAGTCGTGCAATAGTGGTTCCAACGCGTGCATCTGGTTGTGGATGTTCAGCCGCCGGGCGCGGACGATGGCCTGGATATCGGTCAGGGCGGTGTTGAAGTCGTCGTTGACCACCAGATAATCAAACGAATAGGCCTGCGAGATGTCTTCCTGTGCGGCCGCCAGGCGGTGAGCGATAACTTCGGACGAATCCTGGCCGCGCGCCTCCAAACGGCGTTTTAGCTCGGCCAAGGATGGCGGTAGGATGAACAGGCTGAGCGCGTCGGGGAACAGTTTGCGGACCTGCGCGGCGCCTTGCCAGTCGATCTCCAACAGCAGGTCGTGTCCGGCGCGTATCTGGTCTTCGATCCAGGGTTGCGAGGTGCCGTAGTAATTGCCATAGACCTCGGCGCTTTCCAGAAAGTCGCCACGATTGAGCATCTCTCGGAATTGGTCGACATCAACAAAGTGGTAATGGGTGCCGTTTTCCTCGCCGGGGCGGGGCGCGCGAGTGGTGTAGGAAACCGATAACCGAATGCCGGGGTCGGCGTCCAGCAGGGCCTTCACCAAGCTGGACTTGCCAGCCCCAGAAGGGGCGGTGACGATGTAAAGATTGCCGGACATGTTTGCCTCTATTCGATATTCTGAATTTGTTCGCGCATCTGTTCGATGAGCACCTTCATTTCCACCGACGCCTGACTAAGTTCCATGACCACGGCCTTGGAGCCGAGGGTATTGGCTTCGCGGTTGAGTTCCTGCATCAGGAAGTCGAGCCGCTTGCCGGCCGCGCCGCCCTGCTTGAGTACCCGTTCCACTTCATCCAGGTGGGTGGCCAGGCGGTCGAGTTCTTCGTCGATGTCAATTTTTTGAGCGAACAGGGCGACTTCCTGGTGGATGCGTTCGTGGTCTTCAGTTTGCAGTATTTCCGCTATACGCCGGCCGATCTTTTCCCGAAAGGCGGCGACGATGTCGGCGGTTCGTGGTCGTAGTCCGGCGACCAGGGTGCGCAGGGCGGCGACCCGCTGGAGGATGATTTCGGCTAGTTTTGCGCCTTCCTGGGCGCGGCTGGCGTTGAAATCGTTCAGCGCGCCAGTGAGCAGGGCGAGGGCGGCAGCCTGCATCTCTTCAACCATGTTCATGGCCTCGCCCAACATGCCTGGCCAGCGCAGTATTTCCGCGACGCTCATGGGCCTGGCCTCGGGTATCGCTTGACTGACTGCGCCCGCCAGCTTGACCAGTTGTTCCAGCATGGCGGTGTTGGGTTCGCCCGGCAACTGGCCGCCTTCCTTGGCGGTGAAGTTGACGCGACATTCCAGCTTGCCACGTTTGACCTGGGCGCCGATGCGTTCCCGGATAACCGGCTCCAGGGCGCGGAAATCCTCGGCCATGCGGAATGAAAGATCCAGAAAGCGCGAGTTGACCGCGCGCAATTCCAGACTGATTGCGCCATTCGCCAGATTGGCGGAGGCCGACGCAAAACCGGTCATGCTGTTCAAAGTGGCCATGTTTTCGTTATCCTCTCAGGTATGTATCAACGGCAATCATCATACTTGGGCTTGAATGGCCGCTCAAATCCCTGAACCGCTAGCCTCCGGGTACCGGCTAGCGGAATACACCATCGACCGCAAGATCGGCGGCGGCGGTTTCAGTATGGTCTACCTGGCCTTTGATGCGGCGGGTCAGCCGGTTGTGATCAAGGAGTATCTACCGGACGGTATGGTGATGCGAGAAACGGATGGCAAGGTCTTGCCGATCTCGGAAGAGAAGGAAAAAACCTTCCGCCAGGGAATGAAGTATTTTTTCGACGAGGGCCGCACACTGGCCAACATACGTCACCCCAATGTAGTGGAGGTTGAGAATTTCTTTCGTGCCAACGAGACGGTCTACATGGTGATGAAATATGAGCGCGGCAAGACCCTGCAGCGCCATATCCATGACGTACAGGCGGAGCCGATGCGGGAGGGCTTTATTCGTAGCGTGTTCATCCAGTTGCTCAATGGTCTCAGGGAGGTTCATGCCAGGCGCTTGCTGCACTTCGACATCAAGCCCTCCAATATCTACATCCGCTTCGACGGCTCGCCCTTGCTGATCGATTTCGGCGCGGCGCGGCAGGCACTGGTGGCCGAGCATCGATCCGTGCCCATGTATACGCCGGGCTTTGCAGCGCCGGAACAATATAGCCAACGCGACCGGCTGGGGCCGTGGACCGACATCTATGGCATCGGCGCCAGCATGTATGCCTGCGTGGCGAAACATCCGCCGCCGCCGGCCAATGAGCGGCAGCAGGAAGACAAGATGTTGCCGGTGGCGAAGGAGTTCGCAGGGGGGTATTCGGCTGAGTTTCTGGAATTGATCGACCGTTTGCTGCTGTTGGCGTACACGGATCGGCCGCAGAGCGTATTTTCGGTCCAGAAGCGCTTGATCGGCCTGGCGCCATTCCGGACTGGATCGGCTGTCAAGCCGTCGCTTTTGAATGTAATCCGTGACCGATTGATTCGCGCCTTATGAAATACAGCCTATATCAGGAAAGCCGCAAGGGTGGACGCGCCGATAATCAGGATCGGGTGGGTTTCTCCTATACCCCGGACAGCATCGTGATGGTGCTGGCGGACGGCATGGGTGGCCACGCCAAGGGTGAGGTAGCGGCGCAAATCATGGTGGATACGGCCTTGGCCATGTTCAAGAGACTGGCCAAACCCAGTCTTGAGGATGTCACCGAATTTCTACTGGACAGTATTTACGCGGCTCACCAGACCATCAACGAATATGCGGTCAAGAAGAAACTAAAGGATACCCCGCGGACCACCTGCACGATTTGTATCGTCCAGTCCGGCCGGGCCTGCTGGGCCCATGTCGGCGATTCCCGGTTATATCACTTCAGCTTTGATGAGTTGATCTCCCGGACCCGCGACCACTCCGCCGTCCAGGCCTTGCTGGACGACGGCTTGATTACCGAGCTTGAGGTCAATAATCATCCGGATCGGAACAAGCTATACAACGGCGTCGGTGGCTTTATTTTGCCCAATATCGAGCTCTCGGCCGGGGTTGTCGTGCGGGAAGGCGATGTCTTGCTGCTGGTTTCGGATGGCTTCTGGTCGGAATTGGCCACCGACGAGATGTTGTCTACGCTACGGGCCTATTCCCTGAAGCAGTCCCTTATCCATCTGCTTGACCAGGCTGAATATCGGGCCGCCGGCCATGGTGACAATCTATCGGCCATTGCCTTGCGTTGCGGCGAAGACCTGTCCGACAGCGCTGTAAAAGAGCCACTTGGTTTCGACATGGAGGGTTTCACCACCGAGTTGCGGGAGTTGGAGGAAAAACTTCACAAGTCGCAACCCGCCATGAGCGACTTCGACATCGACAAGGCCATCGAAGATATCCAGGCCGATCTACTGAAACATAATCTCGATAAATAAGGGTGAACATGACCGATTTCAGCCGCCCCTCCGGGCGCGATCCCAATACCTTACGCGCTATCCGCATCACCCGCCGCTACACCAAACACGCCGAAGGCTCGGTGCTGGTCGAATGCGGCGACACTAAGGTCATCTGTACCGCCAGCGTGCTGGAGAAGGTGCCGTTCCACGTCAGGGGCAGCGGTGCCGGCTGGCTGACCGCTGAATATGGCATGTTGCCGCGCGCTACCCATACCCGAGGCGATCGCGAGGCGGCCCGGGGCAAGCAGAGCGGCCGCACCCAGGAGATTCAGCGGCTCATTGGCCGTTCGCTGCGGGCGGCGGTCGATCTGGCAAAACTCGGCGAACGGACGATCCACATCGATTGCGACGTCATCCAGGCTGACGGCGGCACTCGTACCGCCAGCATCACCGGCGCCTGGGTGGCAGTGCATGACGCCATGGCGTGGCTGGTCAAGGAAGGTCGTATCCCAGAGGCGGCGATCCGCGACCATGTTGCGGCGATCTCGGTCGGCATCTACCAGGGCGTGCCGGTGCTGGACCTCGATTATGCCGAGGACGCCCACTGCGACACCGACATGAACGTGGTGATGACCGGCGCCGGCGGCCTCATTGAGATTCAGGGCACCGCCGAGGGCGCGCCGTTCACGCGCACCGAACTGAATGCGCTGCTCGACCTGGCCGAGGCCGGCATTGGGCAACTGGTGACCGAACAGAAACAGGCTATAAGCGAGGATTGAAATGAAAAAAGTGGTGATTGCCTCCAACAACCCCGGCAAGCTGCGCGAGATTCAACAGATACTCGCGCCCCTGGACATCGAGGCGCTGCCCCAGGGCGGCTTTGGTGTGCCGGAGTGCCCCGAGCCGCACGTCACCTTTGTCGAAAACTGTATCGCCAAGGCCCGCCATGCCTCGGCGCACACCGGCCTGCCGGCCCTGGCCGACGATTCCGGTATTTGCGTCGATGCCCTCAACGGCGCGCCGGGCGTCTATTCGGCGCGTTACGCCGGCGAACCCAAATCCGATCAGCGCAACAACCAGAAACTGCTGGAGACGTTGAAGGGCAACCCTAACCGCAAGGCCCATTACTACTGCGTCATGGTCTATGTCCGTTATCCGGACGATCCCCAGCCGATCATCGCCGAGGGCGCCTGGCACGGCGAGATTATCGACCAAGCGCGTGGCGCCGGCGGCTTCGGTTATGACCCCTATTTTCTAGTGCCAAGGTTTGGCAAGACCGGCGCCGAGTTGACCGCCGAGGAGAAAAACGGCATCAGCCATCGGGGTCAGGCGCTGCGGGCGCTAGCTGCCAAGCTGCAAGCGGACGGTTGATTACCTCGGCCTCTTGTTCGCTGTCGGCGCCACCCGTGCGGCTCGCGCCGCCGCCGTTGTCGCTGTACGTCCATTTCCCTTGGTGCCTGCGCAAGTGCCCGTACTGCGATTTCAATTCCCACGCGGTCCGGGGTGAGATACCGGAAGCGGCCTATATCGATGCCCTGATCGGTGAGGTGGAGCGCACCTTGCCCGAGATATGGGGCCGTCCGGTGGCGACTATTTTTATCGGCGGCGGTACGCCCAGCCTGCTCACGCCGGAAGGTGTAGACCGTTTCCTGACTGCCATGAGGACGCTGTTGCCGGTGCGGCCCTGGGCGGAGGTGACCCTGGAGGCCAATCCGGGCGTCTTCGAGGTGGCCCGTTTTCGGGCCTATAAGGCGGCCGGCGTCAATCGCTTGTCGATCGGCATCCAAAGCTTCGACGACCGCCATCTGCACGCCCTGGGTCGTATCCACGACAGCCGCGCGGCGAGAGCGGCGGCGGAGGCCGGTCGGGAAATATTCGAGCAGCTCAACCTGGACCTGATGTATGCCCTGCCGGGGCAGACGTTGCCGGAGCTGGAGGTCGACCTGGCCACCGCCTTGGACTTCGCACCGAGCCATTTGTCCTGCTACCACCTGACCCTGGAGCCGAATACCGCCTTCGCCGCCGCGCCGCCGCCGCTGCCCGATGACGATCTGGCAGCGGCCATGCAGGATCGGGTTGAGGAGGTTCTGGCGGACGCGGGTTACGACCATTACGAGACATCGGCCTTTGCCCGGCCCGGCCAGGCTTGTCGGCACAATCTCAACTACTGGCAATTTGGCGATTACCTGGGCATCGGCGCCGGGGCTCATTCCAAACTTAGCTTCCCCGACCGGGTGATCCGGCGAGCGAACCGGAAATCGCCGCGCGAATATCTGGCTGGCAGCGCGCCGGCCGACGAGCGGCTACTGGGGATCGATGACCTGCGCTTTGAGTTCATGATGAACACGCTGCGTTTGACGGCCGGGTTTGAAAGCGGTTTGTTTACCGAACGTACCGGCCTGGGCTGGGAGACCGTGCTGGCCGATGTTGGTCAGGCCGAGTCGCGTGGGCTGCTGGAACGGCAAGGTCTGACCGTGCTGCCGACGGCGCTGGGCCGGCGCTATTTGAACGATCTGTTAGAGATATTTCTGACCTGATTCAGCTTTCCAGAGCGCCGCTGAGCCAGAACGCCTGGCCCTTGTCGAGGAACTCGTCAACCGGGATGTAGTGTGAGCCATCGCAGGAAAAGGTGAGGCCGACCACGCCGTTGAAGATATTCAGGGTGCCGGTGCGCAGGTAGAACATCTCATCCATCAGGCGCAGCCCGCGCAGGTTGTCGAGTACCGGACGAATCTTGCTTATATCGACCATGGCATCGGCGGGGTAGGGCCGACTCGGGTAGGTCAGGCAGATGTCCGGATCGGTCAGGGCATCGATGTCGAGCAGGCGGTAGCGCAGCGGATCTTCGGTCAGCCAGATGACCGCCCGGCTGCTGGAAAAATGCAACATCACATGGTGGACGCCATGGCTCATCATCAATTCTTCCACCACCGACATCACGGTGTCGACGTGGCTATCCATGAGGCTTTCGGCCCGGGTCTGGTGAAACACCGTACCGCGAATCGCTGGGTCGCCCTTGACCTGACGCCAGTAGGCCGGCTCCTCGTAGATATGCCGGGTGATCGGCAGGTCGCGCAAAGCGAAATCGGCGCCGATAAAGCCCAGCACCCGCCAGTCGGGGCCGCGCACCAACTGGATGGCGGTCAGCGAAGGCCGTTTGGCGCGCAGGCTGATGTAGGCCTCGGAAAGCAGAAAACCGTCAGCCGGGACGATCTCGCGCATATAGGGGCGTTGCGAGCGGTCGCGACCGAGGTCGGCGCCGACCAGGCCGTTACGACCGATGTTGTGGGTGATCTGGATGCCTTCGGTGTTCAGTGCGTACATGAACTTGACCGAAGGCACCTTGGCAAAGGAATCGAACAACGCCGCCTCTAGCGCTTCGCGGTCATGCCAGACCAGGCTGGATACCGTGGCGGCCTGGGTCAGCGGTTCGCGCAGCAGCGATTTCAGAACCTCACGCTGTTCGATGATCGCGTTTTGCAAAGTACCTTTGGGTGGTTTCATGTCGAGTCGTGGATAATTATTTTCGGACGAGTATAGCAATGCTAGGAGCCTGTCGGACTTATGGGGATCGAAGCGAAAATTCGGCTGGGTGAGGACAGATTTTGCCGATTTTGCTGGTTAATAGTCGTTCTATTGACCAAAAAAGCGGTGAAATATGGGCCGCTCAGGCGGATTTGCAGCCGATTCATCATAAGTCCGACAGGCTCCTAGGTTAAGGAAAAGATATGGCATTGAAACTACGTTTAACGGGCAGCCTGTTGATTATGCTATTAGGGCTGCCGCCGGTACTGGCGGCCGAGGTCGCACCGGACGCCAATGCGACGCTGGCGCAACAGTGCCGACAAGCCTATCGACAGGAAAATCAGATGTTCGTTCTCGATAACTGTCCCGAGGCGGCTTGGGCGCTGGCGCGCGCGCAATGCGAGCGCCAGGCCAATAGCATCGCACCCCGCTATGTCGAGTTCTGCCGCCGGTTTTATACCGGTACGGCGCCGATCTACGGTAACTAAGCAAACCGCTGGCCATGCTCCCGTGTGGCGTGGAAGCCGACCTGCGGCCATTTCTCGATCAAGAGTTCGAGGTTGTAGCGGTTGGTGGCGAGATAAACCGGGTTGCCGTCAACATCGATGCCCATCCGTAGTTGCTGGTCACGCTCGAACTGGCGCCGTACTGAGTCGTCGGGGAAGGTGAGCCAGCGCGCGGTGTGGATGTCGGCCGGGGCATAGATGGCATCGACGCCGTATTCGGTCGATAGTCGCTGGGCCACCACTTCGAATTGCAGTTGTCCCACCGCGCCCAGCAGCAGGCCGCCGCCGACGGTTTCGAAGACCTGGATGGCGCCTTCTTCGCCCAGCTCCTTCAGTCCTTTTTGCAACTGCTTGGACTTCAGCGGGTCGCGCGGCCGGGCGGTGCGGAACATCTCCGGCGCGAAGTAAGGTATGCCCTTGAAGTGCAGCGCTTCGCCCTCGGTCAATGTGTCGCCGATCTGCAATTGGCCGTGGTTGTGGATGCCGATGATGTCACCGGCCACGGCGTCTTCCATGTGGACCCGCTCGTTGGCCATGAAGGTCAGCGCGTTGGCCAGCTTGATCTCCCGTTTAAGGCGCTGGTGCTGGACCTTCATGCCCGGCGTATAGCGCCCGGAACAGACCCGGAAGAAGGCGATACGGTCGCGGTGCTTGGGGTCCATGTTGGCCTGGATCTTGAACACGAAGCCGGTGAACGGGGCCTCGGCCGGCTGAACAATGCGGCCATCGCCATCCCGTTCCTGGGGCGGCGGCGCCCATTCGATCAGGGCTTGCAATATCTCCCGGACGCCGAAGTTGTTGATGCCGGAGCCGAAGAACACCGGGCTTTGCTGGCCGGCCAGGAAGGCGGTGATGTCGAACGGGGTACTGGCGGACTGGATCAGTTCCACGTCGGCGCGCGTCGGCCCCATCTCCAGCGGGAACAGCGCGTCCAGTTTCGGGTTGGCGATGCCGTCGATCAGCTCGGTTTCGCCGCCGGCCTTTTCCTCGCCCGGCGTGAACAGCAGGGTCTGGTCGTGCAGCAGGTGGTAGACGCCACGAAAGGTCTTGCCCATGCCGATTGGCCAGGTCACTGGCGCGCAGTCGATCTTTAGCACCGCCTCGATCTCTTCCAGCAGTTCAACCGGCGGCTTCACCTCGCGGTCCATCTTGTTGACGAAGGTGATGATCGGCGTGTTTCTCAGCCGGCAGACGTCGAGCAGCTTGATGGTCTGCGCCTCGACACCCTTGGCGGCGTCGATCACCATCACTGCGGCATCGACGGCGGTTAGCACCCGGTAGGTGTCTTCGGAGAAGTCCTGGTGGCCGGGGGTGTCGAGCAGGTTGATGACGTGGCCGGCATAGTCGAACTGCATCACCGAGCTGGTCACCGAGATGCCGCGCTGTTTTTCCACCTCCATCCAGTCTGAGGTGGCGTGGCGGTTGCTTTTCCGGGCCTTGACCGTGCCGGCCATCTGGATGGCGCCGCCGAACAGCAGCAGTTTTTCGGTCAGCGTGGTCTTGCCGGCATCAGGGTGGGAGATGATGGCAAAGGTGCGGCGGCGTTGCACGTCGCGCAGGATGTCGGGTGGTAAGGCGGTCATGGGTCGCAGGTTGGTCCCGTCTGCGCGGGAACGATAAAACGGGAAAGGGCGCGATTATACCGGCTCAGATCACGACGACCTTGTTTCTCCCGGTGCGCTTGGCCTGGTAGAGGGCATCGTCGGCGCGTTTGAACAGGCTGTCGTAGTCGTCGCCCGGCTTGAAATGGGCGGCGCCGATGCTGATGGTCAGGTGTCCGGCCTTGGCGAAGGGGTAGTCGGCGACGGCAAGGCGCAGCTTCTCTGCCGTGGTTGCCAGGCTGCCGCCGTTGACGTTGAAGGTAATCAGGCAGAACTCTTCGCCGCCGACCCGGAAAAAGTCATCGGCCTCCCGTTTGGTGTTTCCGATCAACCTGGACAGTTCCTTTAGCACCTCATCGCCGACGCTGTGACCTTGATGGTCGTTGACCTCCTTGAAGTGGTCAATATCGAGCATCAGCAGCGCCAGGCCGCGAGGGTAACGCGACTCCTGGCGGATTTCGAGGGTCAATATCTCGTCAAACTTACGGCGGTTGTAGATGCCGGTGAGTTGATCGGTGACGGCCAGGTTCTGCAATTTCTTTTCAATTGTCTTGCGCTGGCTGATCTCATGACGCAAATTTTCATTCTTCTGGCTCAGCTCGATGGTCCTTTCCTCAAGCAGAAAACTACTATGGCTCAACTTGATCTCGGCGTTTTCCCTGTGGCGCAGCAGGATCGTATTCTGGACGACCAGCAACAGGATGACGACGCTGGCCAATAGCCTGACCCAGAGCCTGGATGGCTCCGGATTGAGCAGCAGTTCCAGATAGGTATTATCGGGGCGGAAGAAATGACATTCGAACAAGATGTCCAGGGCCCAGAATAACGCCGCCGCGCCAATACCTGCGGCCATGGCCAAGTGGGAAGAGGTTCTCGATACGGTGTTCATGGCGGGCGCTATACGGGTGGCGGTCAGGTCCGGGATGGCTCGAAAATGGCATCCAGATTCAAGCCGTCGCAATAGTCGAGAAAATCGCCGCGCAAGGTTGGGATATGGGTCTCAGCCGGGATGCCGACGGTCATGTTTACTGAAAACATCGTTGTGCCGGTGTGCGGGGCCGGGTAGGTGTCGGTGGCCAATTCCTCGATATTGATGCCGCGTTGGGCGAAGAAATTGGCCAGGTTATGGACGATGCCGGGATGGTCCATGGCCACTACGTTGATGTTGTAGGGTACCAGGGGCGTCTTGCGTTCGATCCCCTTGGTGCGCTTCTGGACGATGCTCAGGCCGAGTTCGACGCCGACCGTGGCCAGCCTGTCCTCCAGCTTGGTCAGGGCGTCCCAGCGCCCGGAAACCAGCATGATGATGGCGAACTGATTGCCCAGCAACGCCATGCGCGATTCCTCGACGTTGCAGCCGGCATCCAGTATGCGGTTGGTGAAGCGTTGAACCAGACCGACCTGATCTTCGCCGGTAGCGGTAATCGCGAGGTAGTCACAGGGGCTTTGGGAGGTCATACGAATATCCAATCTCGATCTTTAAGTCGAATTCTAGACGCTGTGGGTGAAATGGCGCGGCCCGCCTTATCGCGGGCCGAAAACGGCGGCCAGAAACGTGCCCAGTTGAGTCCAGGAGTCTTGGTCGGCGGCGGCATTATAGGCGATCGGTAGGTTGAACTGCTTGCCCAGCCGGTCGGCATCCGGGTTGGTGAAGCTGTGTTTGGCGCCCGGATAGCTGACCAGACGATAGTCCACACCGGCGCTTTCCATCTCCTTGACGAAGGCATCGACCTGGGCCTTGGGCACCATGGCGTCATCGGCGCCGGTGTAAATGGCGATTCGGGCCTTGACCTTGCCAGGCGCAGCCGGCGTAGCCGTCGTCAAGGCGCCGTGGAAGCTGGCCACGGCCTTCAGCGGGGCGCCCAGACGGGCCATGTTGAGCACCACGCCGCCGCCAAAGCAGTAGCCGATGGCGGCGATCTGGCCCTGGGCGACGGTCTTGTGGGCCACAAGGAATTTTCTGCCCGCCTCAAAACGCGATTGCGCCAGCGGCATGTTCTTGTTGACCTCGGTGGCGAACTTGCCGGCCTCGTTTGGATGCTCGGCCGTCTTGCCGTCGCCGTACATGTCCAGGGCCAGGGCGGTGTAACCCATCTCGGCCAGCATCGTGGCACGCTTGCGTGCGTAGTCGTTCAGCCCCCACCACTCATGCACCACCAGCACGCCGGGGCGCTTGGCCTTGATGCCCGTGTCGTAGGCCAGATAGCCTTTCATGACGACGCCATGGTCGCGGTAGTTGACGACCTCGCCGACGACCTTGGCCTGGGCGGTCACAGTGAACAGCGCCAGACTCAGCAGAAAGAATATGAACTTGCGCATGATTGTCTCCGGTCGGTTTATTTAGGAGCCTGTCGGGTCGCCGGCCAGATAATACCAGCGTCCGGCGATCTTCTCGAAGCGGCTGATTTCGTGCATCCGGAAGGCTCGCCCGGCGATCTTGTAACGGGCCACAAATTCCACCGTGGCATGGTCTTCGTCAAGTTGGCGGCATAGTTTTACCGTCAGCCCCAACCACTTGGCCGGTTTGTCCGCCTTCAGGTTCAAGGCGTCCGGCCGGGTGTCCGGGTGCCAGGTGGTCAGCAGATAAGCCTCGTCTTCAAGAACGTAGGCGGTATAGCGCGAACGCATCAGACGCTCGGCGTCCGGGGCCGGTGCGCCGGATAGGTATGGGCCGCAACAGTCGGCCAGGGCCGTGGCGCGGCCGCAAGGGCAGTGTGGGTTCATGGGGTGTTCGGGCAGATGGCGTTCAGCGGGCAGTCGGCGCAACGCGGTTGAGGCCGGCAATAATCCTTGCCCAGACGCACGATTAGGGCGTGATATTCGTTGTACAGGCCGATCTCGGCCGGTAGCACGGCCTCGAAGCGCGCCTTGATGGCGGCGTAGCTATCGGTCTCGTCCAGCAGCCCCAGACGACCGAAGGCGCGGCGGGTATAGGCATCGACCACGAAGCTGGGCAGGTTCAGGGCATACAGCAGGATCGAATCGGCCGTCTCCTCGCCGATGCCATGCACCGCCAGCAGGTCGCGGCGCAATTCCGCCAGCGTGCCCTGCCTGGCCAGGGTTTCCGGCGCATCCACCACGCCACGCGCGGCGAGGAACTGGCACAAGACCTTCAGGCGCTTGGTCTTGACGTTGAAATAACCGGCCGGGCGGATCAATTCGGCCAGCCGATCGTCCGTCAGGTCTAGGACAGCGCGGCAGCTCAGGGCGTCGGCCCGCACAAGGTTGGCGATGGCCTTCTCGACATTGCTCCACGCCGTATTCTGGGTCAGCAGCGCGCCGACCATTACCTCGAACGGGGTTTGTCCTGGCCACCAATGCTGAGGGCCAAAGCGGTTGAAGAGTAAATCGAAGGGCGCGCGCAAATGCTTCATGATGGCGCTATGATGCAGTCATGCGAGTCACAATTCTAGGCGCCGCCCGCGAAGTCACCGGCTCTTGCTACCTGGTCGAGTCGGAGCGGCTTCGTTTTATCGTCGATTGCGGCATGTTTCAGGGTGGCCGCGAGGCCGAGGCCAAGAACCGGCGCTTTCCGGTCGGCTTCAATCCCGATGGCCTGGATTTCGTCCTGCTGACCCATGCCCATATCGACCATTCCGGGCTGCTGCCCCGTTTGGTTAGTCTGGGTTTTCGCGGCCCGATCTATTGCACCGATGCGACGGCCGATTTGCTCGGCGTGATGCTGCCGGACGCCGCCCACATCGCCGAGAAGGAGGCGGAGTGGCATAACTATTCCAAGCGCAAAAAACGCGGTGAGCTGCGTGGCGAAATCGCGCCGCTGTACACCGTGGAACAGGCTAAAACGACCCTGAAGCGGTTGAAGCGCAAGGAATATGGCCAGTGTTTTGCCGCCCATGACCGTGCTCGGGTGTGCTTCCGGGATGCCGGTCACATACTCGGCTCCAGCAGCATCGAGCTTTGGCTTGAAGAAGCGGGAAAGACCACCAAGCTGGTCTTCTCCGGGGACCTGGGTATGCCCCGACGGCCGATCATGAACGACCCGACGCCTATTGCCGAGGCCGATTATCTATTCGTGGAATCCACTTACGGCAATCGCCTGCACAAGAGCCTGGAGGCCACGGTCGAGGAACTGGCCGCTGCCGTGACCGAGACGGTCCAACACAAGAAAGGCAATGTAATTATCCCGGCCTTCGCGGTCGGCCGGACCCAGGAGATACTGTATTTTCTGCTTGACTTGATCCGTCAGGGACGCATCCCGGGCAGCATCGCCATCTTTGTCGATTCGCCGATGGCCACGGCGGCCACCGAGATCACCATGAGGCACATCGACCTATTGGACGAAGAAATGCACCAACTGGTTGACTGGCAACAACGTAACGGCAACCGCCTGCCCTACATCCGCTTCACCGAAAGTCCGGAAGACTCCATGGCGCTGAACAGCATCAAACAGGGTGCCGTCATCGTTTCGGCGTCCGGCATGTGCGACGCCGGGCGGATCAAGCATCACCTGAAGAACAACCTGCCGCGCCAGGAATGCACGGTCATCATCGCCGGTTTTCAGGCCCAGGGCACGCTCGGGCGGAAACTGGTGGACGGCGCGACCTATGTCCGTCTGTTCGGCGAGTCGGTCCCGGTGCGGGCGGCGATTCGCACCCTGGGCGGTCTGTCCGCCCATGCCGACCGCGATGCCTTGCTGGGCTGGTTGGCCGGGTTCGAGAAAGCGCCAAAGCGAACCTTCGTCATCCATGGCGAGGAGGAAACAGCCCTCGGCTTCGCCGCTTCGATTCGCGAGCGTTTCGATTGGTCGGTGGAGGCGCCGGAGGTCGGTGCCAGCTATGACCTTTAACGCGGCAACTCGAAGCTGAAATAGTTGCCGACCGCGCCTTGCATCTCGCTCAGGGCCAGGTGTCGTTGCTGCTGTGGCGGATATGAAATCTGGTTGCTCTGACAGCTCAGGCTGCGCACCGGGCTATTGCGGTCGCTATTCAGGCGGAACTCGGTGACGTAATAGACCTGGCTTGGACCGCCGCCACGGCCGAACAGGCCCAACATGCCGACGTTGGGCGACACCGGCATACCGGCAAAGTCCTGAATCCGTCTTTCGACCCTAGCGACCTCGAAACGCCCTGGTGCGACCGGTAGTGGCGCGTCGCGGACGGTATCCAGCTCGAAGATGCAGTACGGTTCGGTATCCTGCACGGCGTTGCTGGCGACCGGATGGCCGAATTGCAGTCGCACGGTGGCCGATCCTGCCGGGACGGTCAGGGTTTGTTCCAGTCCAATGCGCATCCCGCCTGAATAGGCGTAGTAGGACGATTCGGGACCATGGAGCGCCGGCCCCTGACAACCGGCGAGCAAAGTCAGCGAGAACGGCGCAATCCAGCGTTTCATGGCGAATTCCTTGTGGTCGGTTCCTGATGAGACAATACGCCATCACAACTGTTCCGGCTCGACGGATAATGGATCGGCTGCGCATCGACAAGTGGCTTTGGGCCACGCGTTTTTTCAAGACCCGTAGCCTGGCCAGCCAGGCAGTTGACGGCGGCCGGGTGAAGCTGAACGGCGAGCGCGCCAAGCCGAGCAAAGAGGTCAAGCCGGGCGACCGGCTGGCGATCCAGATCGGCGAATACCAGTGGGACGTAGTGGTATTGCAGTTAACCGAGCGGCGCGGGCCGGCCGAAATGGCCCGGACGCTGTATGAAGAGAGCGAGGCCAGCCAGGCCCGCCGGCGGGAACAAACGGCCACGCGGCGGTTGCGGGCCGAACCAGCGGAACCGATCAGAGGCCGGCCGACCAAGCGCGACCGCCGCTTGATCCACCGTTTTACTCATATTGATTGACTGGAAAAACATGTACGACATCATCATCATTGGCGGCGGCGTCAGCGGCATTAGCGTCGCGGCGCGCGCCACGCGGGCCGGCAAAAATGTTCTGCTGCTTGAAGCGGGCGACCGTTTGGGCGGCTGCGTCCACACCTGGCAGCCGACTGAAGGCTTCTGGCTGGAACTGGGCGCCCACACGGCCTACAACTCCTATGGCGCGCTGCTGGCGCTGAATGGCGATCCCGGTTTCGGCAACCTGATCCCGCGCGCCAAGGTCGGCTACCATTTTCTGGCCGCTGGCCATGTGCAATCGCCCTTTGTCCGGCTGTCCTTTATTGATGCCGTGCGCCATCTGCCGTTTAACCTCGGCCTAAAAAAGACCGGCCTCGACGTCGAGACCTATTTCACCCGTCTGCTTGGAGCAGGCAACTGGCGGCGACTGCTGGCGCCGGCCTTCGCCGCCGTGTTATCGCAAGCCGCCGGCCCATACCCGGCGGAGTGGCTATTCAAACGCAAGCAGCGGGAACAGACAGCGCCACGCAAATTCACCCACGCCGCCGGTCTGCAAGGCTGGCTGGCGGACCTGGCGGCCGGCGTCACGGTGCGTTATGGCAGCCGGGTCGAAGGCCTGGTGCATGACGCTGATGGAGTCCAGGTCCGGCTGGTGGGCGAAACCCTGACTGCCCGCCGAGTTGTTATTGCCACGCCGCTTGATGTTGCCGCGACCCTGCTCGCCGGCATTGATCCCGCTCTAGCGGTACGGCTGGGCCAGACCGCCATGGCCGAGATCGAGACCTATGCCGTGGTGCTGCCGGTAGCCGTTGTTAAGTTGCCGCCGGTGGCTGGCCTGATTGGCGGTGACGACGCCTATTTCTCCGCCGTCAGTCGCGATTATTTGCCACATCCCCAATGGCGCGGCTTCGCCTTCCATTTCAAGCCCGGCCTGCTGGATGATGCCGGCAAGCGCCGCAAGGCGGCCGAAGTGCTGGGCTGCGCGCCGAACGACTTCGCCTTCGAGCAGTCGAAGCTTAATCGTCTGCCAGCGCTGACGCCGGCCTCTGTAGCCTTCGCCGCCGAACTCGATGCCCGGCTGGCAATGACCCCAATACGGCTGGCGGGCAATTACCTGAACGGTCTGTCGCTGGGCGATGCCGCCCAATACGCGGCCGACCATTGCCAATAAGGAGCACACCATGATCCGCGTACTTATTCCACTGGCCCCTGGTTTTGAAGACCTGGAAGCCGTCACCATCGTCAACCTGCTGCGCCGCGCCGGTATCGAGGTCGTCACCGCCGGCCTGCAACCCGGCCTGGTCACGGGCGCGCGCGGTATGCGCATGGAACCCGATGCCCTGCTCGACGACGTGCTGGACCGCGACTTCGCCATGATCGCCCTGCCCGGCGGTATGCCTGGCGCGGAAAATCTCAAGAATGACGCCCGCATCCAGACCCTGCTCAAGAAGATGGCCGGCGCCGGCAAATATACCGCCGCTATCTGCGCCGCCCCTATCGCCCTGGCACAGGCTGGTCTGCTGGACGGCAAACGGGCCACCAGCTACCCCGGCTTCATCGAAAAGTTGGCCATCCCCGGCGCGCATTTCACCACCGATTCAGTGGTCGTGGACGGCAAGGTGGTCACCTCGCGCGGCCCCGGCACGGCCATGGATTTCGCCCTCGAACTGGTGCAATTGCTGGCCGGCGAAGCGACCCGCAATAAGGTAGAGGCGGGACTGGTACGGGGGTAGGTCGGTATCTATCCTGACAAGGCGGGTTTCATGGGCTTGGAGTTGCCGGGATAAATCCAGCCCCTGTTTGCCAAGCGCTTAACGCTGGCCGAAAAAGAAGGAGGAGATGAGATGCTGAGAATCCTGATGTTTGCCTTTTTTATGCTGTCTGGCAGTTTATTCGCCGTCGCCGCCGACGAGCCTGCTCCTGGCTACCATGAGACGCCAGGCTGGTTCAAGGTATCCTTCCTGGACTTGCGTGAGGACGTGAAGGAGGCCACCCGGGCCGGCCGTCGGGTGATGCTCTATTTCTACCAGGACGGCTGCCCTTATTGCGCCAAACTGCTACGGGATAATTTCGGCCAGAAGACCATCGCCGACAAGACCCGTCGGCATTTCGATGTCATCGCCATCAATATCTGGGGCGACAGCGAGGTGACCGATATGGCAGGGCGGGTGGCGCCGGAAAAGTCCTTCGCCAAATCGTTGCGGGTGCAGTTCACGCCGACCTTGCTGATGCTGGATGAAAGGGGTGAGGCGGCGCTGCGTCTCAATGGCTACATCCCGCCGCACAAGTTCGCGGCTGCGCTCGATTTTGCCGCTGGCCGTCTGGAGAAAAAACAGAGTTTCACTGACTACCTGGCGGCACACGTCAGAGAGCCGGCCAGCGGCAAGTTGCATTCCGAACCCTGGTTGCTGCGGCCGCCCCTCAAACTCGCCGTCGGCAAAAAAGCCGGCAAGCCGCTCTTGGTACTGTTCGAGCAAAAGGAATGCGCCGCCTGCGACGAGCTTCATGGTGAAGCGTTTCCCCGTCCTGAGGTCGCGGCGCTGCTACGAAAATTTCAGGTAGCGCAAATCGACATGGCCTCGCCCGAGTCGGTACAGACACCCGGTGGCAAGACCCTGCCGGCGCGCGACTGGGCAGGCAAAATCGGCGTCTTCTATACGCCCAGCCTGGTGTTCTTCGATGTCGGCGGTCGCGAGGTGTTCCGGGTCGAAGGTTATCTGCGCCCCTTCCACCTAGCATCCTCACTGGACTACGTAGCCTCCGGCGCTTACCGCAATCAGCCCGAATTTCAACGCTTCATCGAGACGCGGGCAGCGGCGCTGCGGGCAAAGGGGAAATCGGTGGAGTTGATGAAGTAACCCGGATATTGCCTGTGCCGCTTGACCACCATATCCGGCAAGCGCCTTCATCGGAAACCATGCAGGGGCCGACCGGGCTGTGCGGGGTGCAGGCGGCGCCGAACAGGCAGCACTGGTTGGGGTAGATTTTCCCCAGCACGACCGAGGCGCAATCGCAGCCGGGCGGCATTTCGCCGCTGCGTCGACGGCTCGGGGCGGCATGGTTGGGGAAACGTAGTCGGGCATCGTGGCCGGCGTAGCCGGGTTTCAGTGCATAGCCCGAGTTCGCGATGACGCCGATGCCGCGCCAGTTGGCATCGACTACCTCCAGGGTCTGGTTCAGCAGGCGTTGCGCGGTCCGGTTGCCGCCGGCATGGGCGACCTCCGGGTAGCAGTTGTCGAGAAAAATCCGCCCGGTCTGGCGTTGTTTCAGGACCGAGTAGAAGGCTGCCAGCAGCGATTCCGGGGTGAAGCCGGCGACGGCGGTCGGCAGGCCATGATAGTCAACCACGAATTGCCACTCCTCCGGCCCCATGACGGCGGCGACATGGCCGGGCGCGATCAGGGCATTGAAACCTGGCGTGCCGGAATCGAGCAGCATGGCGATAGCGGGCCAGGTGAGTCGGCCGGACAGCAGAATGGTGAGGTTTTCCGGCAGCCCTTCGGCGATCAGGGCGGCGACCGGGGCGAGGGTGGTCTCGAAGCCGGCAGCGAAGAAGACGACCGGCCGGCCGGGATTCGCGCGGGCGATCTTTCCGGCCTCGGTCGGACTGGCGATGGGCCGCACGTCGCCGCCGGCCGCCTGGGCCTCGACCAGGGAGCGGACTTCGTCTTTCGGTACGTTGACCGGCACCCGCAACATATCGCCAAAGGCGACCAGGATGACCTGCTCCTGCAAGGCGAGCTGGATGGCCTGGTAAATGTCCTCTTCGGGGCAGACGCAGACCGGACAACCAGGGCCGGGAATCAGTTCGATGTTTGCCGGCAGCACGCCGCGCAGACCGGCTTGGGCGATGGACCGCTCATGACCGCCGCAGACGTTCATGATCTTGATCGGTCGGTCGATCTTTAGCGCCCGGATGCGATCCAGCCAGTCACGGGCCTCGCTCATGCCGTTTCTGTGTGCAGACGGGCGCCCTCCGGCTGGCTGGCGGGGCGCTGCGTCGCGCCGGCCTCGACCCGTTTGCGCTGCTCGATCAATTGCCCTTGCAGCCAGACCAGCCAGGCCATCATGCCTTCTCCTTTGCGCGCCGACAGGCGCAGGATGGGGGCCGGGTTGGCCAGGTTACGGATGTGGCGCTCGGCCTTATCCGGGTCGAAGTCGTCGAGTACGGCCAAGAGATCGGTCTTGGTCAGCAGCACGGCGTCGGCGCCCCGAAACATGACCGGGTACTTGGCTGGCTTGTCATCGCCTTCGGTCACTGACAGCAGGACGATGTTGAGATGCTGGCCCAGATCGAAGCTGGCCGGGCAGACCAGGTTGCCGACGTTCTCGATGAATAGTAGGTCGAGGTCGGCGAGGTCCATGTGATGCAGGGCGTCGTGGATCATGTGGGCGTCGAGGTGGCAGGCGCTGCCGGTGACGATCTGGTGGGCCGCAACGCCCTGGGCACGGATGCGCTCGGCGTCGTTCTCGGTTTCAAGATCGCCTTCGATGACGGCAATCTTGAACTGGCCTTTCAGCGCGGCGATGGTGGCTTCGAGCAACGCGGTTTTGCCCGAGCCAGGCGCGGACATCAGGTTGATTGCCAGTATGCCGCGCCGGTCGAAATGCGCCCGGTTGTGTGCGGCCTGATCGTCGTTTTTCTTGAGCAGGCCTTGCAGCACGGAAACGGCGGTCGAGCCGGGCACGACCGGCTGGTAGGCGAATTTGGCATTGCCGGGGGTGACGTTACAGCCGCAGGTGTCGCACATGATGTTCAGCTCACTATTGGTTCGGGGATATCCAGCTCCACCGTCTCCAGGATCATCTCGTCGCCGGAAACGATGCGGGTGCGCCAGTCGCCGCAGGCGCCGCAGACCAGGTTGTTCGGTTGCGCCTCGCCCTCCGCGCTGCAGGTCTGACAGCGCACTCGGACCGGTGCCATTACCAGGTCCAGCCGGGCCTGTTCCGCCCTGGTGCCGGCGGCGGCCAGCGGGAATGCGACGGCCAGCAACTCCGGCTCTATGCCCGCCAGCGGTCCGATCCGAACCCGGATCAGGTATACGCCCGTTGCGCCGTGCTGGCTGGCCAGGTCCTCAACCTGCTCGACCAGCGCCTGGGCCACGGACAACTCATGCATGTTCGGTCGGCAGGTCAGAGTCGCACAGTATCTGGTCGAACAACTCCCATGCCGAGCGCGCTTCGGCCTCGGTCATGGTCTGAATGGCGTAGCCGACATGGACCATGACATAGTCGCCGACCTTGGGCATCTCGTCCTGCATCATGAACAGCGACACTTCCCGCCCGACCCCCTTGGCCTGGCAATGGGCGACGTAGCCATCAATTGCTACGATCAACATGGGAATGGCTAGACACATGGGGCCAGTATAGTCGCCGAGCCGAGAAATGGTTGCCTAACGATCGGTCGAGGTCGGTGCTATATTGACCGTGAGCTTTGAGTAAGCGAGGTGGGTGGTGGTTATTCGATTTAATCGAGTTTGGGACTGTCAGGAGCGGGCGATATGACGACTGCCTCGTATGGCGTTTCCAGTTCGTTGGCCGACAGCCTGTTTGTATCCTCTTCGGCATCGAACGGGCAATTGGAGTCGTATGCCCAGAATTCGCTGGTCAAGGGGCTGCAACTTTATTCCGATAAAAAATACCCGGAGGCCATCGCCAGCTTCAAGCGCGCGGTAGGTTATTCCCCGACATCGTCGACCGCCATCAATGCCTACGATTACATGGCGAAGTCATATAGCCAGCTTGGCGATAGCCATGCGGCAATCGAGACCTACAAGAAATCCATTGCCACCGACTCGAACCAGGACGTGACCCATAACTCGCTGGCCAATGTTTATTATTCCCAAGGCGACTACGGCGCGGCGCTGAAGGAATACGCGGTGGCCGCCAAGCTAAATCCATCGGCGGCCAATCTTTATTCGCTTGGCCAGGGTTATCTGGCGGATGGCCAGTATGACAACGCCCTGAAGGAGTTTGCGCTGGTGCGCCGTATGGCGCCAAAGGAGTCCTACGGCGACTTCGGCATGGGCCAGGCGTATGCCAAACAGGGGCAATACGCGGATGCCATCGATGCCTTCCAGCGGGCGATCAAAATCGATCCGAAGGACTGGAACGCCTATGCCGAGATGGGCTACGCCCTGGCTGATAGCGGCCAGATGAATAAGGCCAGGGAGGTCGTCGCCACATTGCTGAACGGCGACGCCAACCGGGCCGCCCAGTTGAATACCTATCTCTATGGCAAGACCCGGCCGGCAATGACCGCTACCAGCTATACCGCTCTGGGTACGTCTTTTCTCACTATTCTTGGCCCAGGCACCAAGCTGACGGCGCTTGGCAACTACAACCTGGCCAGCCCCGACGCCCAGCAAACCTTCTCGCTAACCTTTCAATTCAGTAAGCCGATGGCCGTGGAATCGGTGCAGAGCGTCCAGAACTGGACGATTACTCGCGCCGATAGCCGTACTGGTTTGAGCGGCGATTACAACTTCGGTATGCCGGTTCCGGCAACCGAGACACTATTGCCCTACCACCCCAGCGCGGTCATTTACGATCAGAACGCCATGACTGCGACGGTGTTGTTCGTGGTGACACAAAACAGTAGCGCAGACGGCACGATCGACCCATCCCACATCCAGTTCGGCTTTAACGGCAAGGATGCCACCGGCCTGACCATGGACCCAAAGGCCGACCAGTACACCGGTTTTTCGGGTTTCGCCTAAGTTCAGGCGGGCGTGACAAAGGCTGGCAGCGGCGGTGAACCGGATGACAGAGTCAGCACCTCCCAGCCGGTTTCGGTGACCAACACCGAGTGTTCCCACTGGGCCGACAGCGAATGATCCTTGGTGACGATGCTCCAGCCATCACCCAGTGAGCGGATGTCCTTCTTGCCAGCATTAATCATCGGCTCGATAGTGAATATCATGCCCGGTTCCAGCCGCTCGCCAGTGCCTGGCTTGCCGTAATGCAGTACCTGCGGGTCCTCGTGAAACTTGCTGCCGACGCCGTGGCCGCAGAATTCCCGTACCACCGAATAGCCGTTGACCTCCGCATGCTTCTGAATCGCGTGGCCGATGTCGCCGAAATGGTGGCCGGGGCGCACCTGCATAATGCCCTTCCACATGCATTCGTAGGTAATCAGGTTGAGCCGCTTGGCCTGGATCGAGGCCTCGCCGACCGCGAACATGCGAGAGGTGTCGCCATGCCAGCCGTCCTTGATGGTGGTGATGTCGAGGTTGACGATGTCGCCGGACTTGAGTTTTTTGTCACCCGGCACGCCGTGGCAGACCTGATGATTGACCGAGGTACAGATCGATTTCGGATAGGGTTTATGGCCTGGCGGCGCATAGTTGAGCGGGGCCGGGATGCAGTCCTGAACATTGACCATGTAGTCGTGGCAAAGCCGGTCCAACTCGCCGGTGGTGACGCCGGGTTGGACGAATGGGGTGATGTAATCGAGCACTTCCGAGGCGAGTCGGCAGGCGACTCGCATCTTTTCAATTTCTTGGGTTGTCTTGATAACGATCGACATGTCGGTTTGGCCTGATTAAGAGTCGTCCAGCTTAGTAAGCAAGGCGGTTTATGTAAAGTTAAACGATCAAGTTTTGCGGCCGCTCAGACCGTCGGCCGGCGTTCGAAGTAGAGGTATTCGCCGTCCTCTTCGCCGACCCCGATATTGGCGACCACGGCCGCCGGCGGCCCTTGCCAGGCCCAGCGGATGATCTCGGTAACGAGCGCCTCATCTCCGTGGACTACAGCCTCCACTTCGCCGCTGGCCAGGTTACGCACCCAACCGGCGACGCCCAGACGTTCCGCCTCGATGCACATCGACTCACGATAGCGAACGCCTTGCACCTTGCCTGAAATGAGCAGATGGCGGGTGAGCTTCATCGCTGGCGCAGGGCAAGCTCGATGGCTAAGTCCACCATCTTATTTGACCTTCATGCCTGGCTGGGCGCCGCTGTCCGGCGACAGGATGAACAGGCCAGGCGCATCGCCCGAGGCGGCCAGCACCATGCCTTCGGAGAGGCCGAACTTCATCTTGCGCGGCGCCAGGTTGGCGACCATCACGGTCAACCGGCCGACCAGCGTTGCTGGGTCATAGGCCGACTTGATGCCGGCAAAGACCTGGCGTGGCTTGGCCTCGCCGATGTCCAGCGTCAGCTTCAGCAGCTTCTCCGCGCCTTCCACATGCTCTGCATTGGCGATGCGCGCCACGCGCAGATCGACCTTACTGAAATCGTCGATGCTGATGGTCTCGGCGATAGGAGCGATAGTGTGTTGCTGGTGCTCGGCGTGGCGGGCCGGGGCGGGCGCGGGTGCCGGCTCAAGGCTCTGTCGGTTTTCGTCGACCATGGCCTCGACCTGTTTGGGATCGATGCGGGTCATCAGGTGCCGGTACTCGTTTATGGTATGGCCAGCGGCTAGCGGCGACCAGTCGTCGGTCCAGGTCAGGTCGGGGATGTTCAGGAAGGCTTCGACCTGCTCAGCCAGTTTGGGCAGCACCGGCTTGAGATACAAGGTCAGGTCGCGGAACAGGGTCAGCGCGGTGGAGCAGACCGTGTGCAGATCGGTCTCCCGGTCTCCCTGTTTGGCCATCTCCCAGGGTTTGTGCTCGGCGATGTACAGGTTGGCGACATCGGCCAGGCGCATGATCTCGCGCAGGGCGCGGCCATAATCGCGGTTCTCGAAGCTCAGGGCGATTTCGTCGGCCTGGTAGGCGGTTTCAAACTCGGCCGTGGCGCTGGCATCGACTGCGCCTAATTTTCCGGCGAAGCGCTTGCTGATGAAGCCGGCGCAGCGGCTGGCGATGTTGACGTACTTGCCGATCAGGTCGGAATTCACCTTGGCGATGAAATCATCCAGGCTGAGGTCGATGTCCTCCATACTGCCGTTCAACTTGGCGGCGTAGTAGTAGCGCAGCCATTCCGGGTCGAGACGCTTGAGGTAGCTCGCTGCGGTGATGAAGGTGCCGCGCGACTTGGACATCTTGGTGCCGTTGACGGTGAGGAAGCCGTGGGCGAAGAGTTTGGTTGGCGTGCGGAAGCCGGCGTGTTGCAACATGGCCGGCCAGAACAGTGCGTGGAAGTAGAGGATGTCTTTGCCGATGAAGTGGTACAGCTCGGCCTTCGAATCGGGCCTCCAGTAGTCGTCGAAGTCCAGACCCCGGCTGGCGCAGAGTTGCTTGAAACTGCCCATGTAGCCGACCGGCGCGTCCAGCCAGACGTAGAAATACTTGCCCGGCGCATCGGGGATTTCGAAGCCGAAATAGGGCGCGTCGCGCGAGATGTCCCAGTCGGTCAGTTTGTTCTCGCCCTCCGCACCGAGCCATTCCTGCATCTTGTTGGCGGCCTCGGGTTGCAGTGAACCGCTCTTGGTCCATTGGCGCAGGAACTGCTGGCAGCTCTCGGCGGAAAGTTTGAAGAAGTAATGGTCGGAGTTGCGCAGCTCCGGTTTGGCGCCGGACACGGCGGAATACGGGTTGATGAGTTCGGTCGGTGCGTAGGCGGCGCCGCAGGCTTCGCAGTTGTCGCCGTATTGGTCTTTGGCGTGGCACTTCGGGCATTCGCCCTTGATGAAGCGATCCGGCAGGAACAGGTTCTTGACCGGGTCGTAGAACTGCTCGATGGAACGCACCTCGATCAGGCCGTTCGTCTTCAGTGTGCGGTAGATGGATTGCGCGAATTCACGCGTCTCATCGGAGTTGGTCGAGCCGTAGTTGTCGAACGCGACATGAAACGCGGCGAAGTCGTCGTAGTGCTCCTGCCATACCCGTGCGATCAGTTGTTCCGGCGCGATGCCTTCCTTCTCGGCGCGCAACATGATCGGCGTGCCGTGAGTGTCGTCGGCGCAAACGTAGTGGCAGGCATGGCCGCGCATCTTCTGGAAGCGCACCCATATATCGGTCTGGATGTACTCGACCAGGTGGCCGAGGTGGATGGCGCCGTTGGCGTAGGGCAGGGCCGAAGTGACTAAAATCTTGCGTGTCATGAGTGCCGCTTTCTTGCTAAATTGGCCGCTATTTTACGCTGGAGGAATGGGCTAATGGCAGCAAAGCGGGCCGCCACGCTGAATCCGGGGGTCAGGCCCATCGAGGCCTGGGCCTGGGCAATGTTCGATTTTGCCAACTCGGGTTACACCACGGTGGTCATCACCGCCGTGTTCAATGCCTATTTTGTTGCTCGCATTGCCGGTAATACCGATTGGGCCAGCCTGGCCTGGACCTCGGCCCTGGCAGTGTCCTATGCCCTAATCATGATTAGCGCGCCGGCCATCGGCGCCTATGCCGACCGGCATCTGGCCAAAAAACGCTTGCTGGCGCTGACCACGCTCGGTTGCGTGGCGGCCACGGCGGGGCTGGGCCTGGCCGGGCCAGGCGACATCTGGCTGGCGGCGGGGTTGGTGGTGGCGAGCAACTTCTTTTTCGGCAGCGGCGAGAACCTCATCGCCGCCTTCCTGCCTGAACTGGCGCGCGGCCGCAGCCTGGGCCGACTGTCCGGCTGGGGCTGGGGGCTGGGCTATGTGGGCGGCCTGCTGACCCTGGGTCTGTGTCTAGCCTGGGTCAGCCATGCTCAGGCGCAGGGCGAGAGCGCCGACAGCTTCGTGCCGGTGACCCTGTGGATCACTGCCGGGATGTTCCTGCTGGCCAGCCTGCCGACCTTTTTATTTCTGCACGAGCGCGGTCTGGGGCAGGAAGCGCAGGCCCAGCCTGCCCAGAGCGCTTACCGGCATTTACTTGATACGTTGGCCTTCTTGCGAGGCTTCCCGGACGCCGCCCGCTTCCTGGTCTGTATTGTGTTCTATCAGGCCGGAGTGCAGGCGGTCATTACCCTAGCGGCGGTCTACGCCGATCAAGCCATGCATTTCAGCACCCAGCAGACCATCCTGCTGGTCATGGTGGTGAACGTGACGGCGGCCGTGGGGGCGCTCGCCTTCGGTCATGTCCAGGATCGGATCGGGCATAAATTGGCGCTGGCCATCACTCTGCTCGGCTGGCTGCTGACCATCGTCCTGGCCTGGCTGGCCAGCGATGCCGCCCGCTTCTGGCTGGCCGCCAATCTGGCCGGGTTGTGCCTGGGCTCGTCGCAATCGGCCGGTCGGGCGCTGGTTGGCTATCTCAGCCCGCTGGCCCGGCGGGCCGAGTTCTTCGGCCTATGGGGCTTGGCGGTGAAACTGTCGTCGATACTAGGGCCGGTTACCTATGGCCTGGCTGTGTGGCTGACCAATGGCGATCATCGCTCGGCCATGCTGACCCTGGCGGTCTATTTCGTCATCGGCCTGGCTGTTCTGGCTGGTGTGGATGTGCGGCGGGGACGGCGGCGGGCATTGAGAAAGTCGTCCGCCCTCGCCAACTGCCGTTTCTAGGTTCAATGCTGGTTCTGTGCCGCAGCGAAGAAATGGTAGCGGCCCTTGCCGGCCTGCTTGGCCTGATACATGGCCTGATCGGCCTGATGCAGCAGTTGATCGTCGGTCACCTCTTCCTCTTGTGGGTAAAAGGTAACGCCCAGGCTGGCTGAGACCTGAAGATCGAGGTCGCCAAACCGGACCGGCTTGGCCACGGCGTTGAGCAGGCGGTTGAGGATAGGCACGCTGGCGGCCGCATCGGTCAGATCGAGCAGCAAGGCGACAAACTCGTCGCCGCCTATGCGGGCCAGGCTGTCGCCATCGCGCAGTGCCTGCTTCATACGGCTGGTCAAGGCGATCAGTAATTGGTCGCCGATGTCATGACCGTAGCGATCGTTGACGGCCTTGAAACCGTCCAGATCGATAAACGCCACCGCCAGCGTTTGTCCATGCCGCGCTGCCTGAGACATGGCCTGGTGCAGACGGTCGGCCAGCAACAGGCGGTTGGGCGCGCCAGTCAGGGCGTCGAAGTGGGCGATATGTTCGAGCTGACTTTGTTGGGCCTTGAGCGCGGTGATGTCGGAGAACAGAGCAACGTAATTCTGGATGTCACCGTGGTCGTTGCGCACGGCGTTGATGTTGAGCATCTCG
>PFGT01000036.1 GCA_002782005.1 Hydrogenophilales bacterium CG12_big_fil_rev_8_21_14_0_65_61_21
CTGGCTGAAACTGCCGGTGACCAGCCACCAGCCGGCCAGGGCGAGCAACGCCAGGCCGATGACGGCTGGGACAAAGATGCCGGAGATGCGGTCGGCCAACTTCTGGATCGGCGCCTTGGAGCCTTGAGCCGCCTCGGTGAGCCGGACGATCTCCATCAACTGGGTTTGGGCGCCGACGCCCTCGGCCCGGACGATCAATAGTCCGTCCAGGTTTTGCGCCCCGGCGATGACGCGCGCGCCGGTGGTCTTGGCGACCGGCAGGCTTTCGCCGGTGAGTAGGCTCTCATCGACGCCGGAGCGGCCATCCTCGACCGTGCCGTCGACCGCTATGCGTTCCCCGGCGCGAACCTGGACCCGGTCGCCGGGGCGGATGCCGGCGATGTCGGTGTCGACGAATTCGCCGTTGCGTTCCACTCGCGCGCTGCGTGGTTGCAGCCCGATCAGTTGCTCAATGGCGGTCGAGGTCCGGCTCTTGGCGCGGACCTCCAATAGTTTGCCCAGGCGCACCAGAGTGACTACGGCGGCGCTGGCCTCGAAATAAAGATGCCCGCCAGGTGCCAGCAACAAGGTGGCCAGGCTGAAGAAATAGGCCGCGCTGGTGCCCAGCGCGACCAGTACGTCCATGTTGGCGCCGCCGCCGCGCAGCGATTTCCATGCCCCGTCATAGAAGCGCCAGCCGGCCCAGAACTGCACCGGCGTGGCCAGCAGCCATTGCACCCAGCCGGGGAGGAAGGGATGGCCATGTTCACCGCCGATCATGGCCGCCATTTCCAACAGCAAGGGCACGGTCAACAGCGCGGCAAAGACGAATACTCGCACCTCATGGCGATATTCGGCGGCCTTGCGGGCCTTTTCCTGAGCCCGTTGTTCTTCCGTGGCCGGCGTGGCGGTGAACCCGGCACGGGCCACAGCGGCGATCAGCCCATCCTCGTCGATCAGACCGGGCTGGTAACGGACTCGCGCCTTTTCGGTAGCCAGGTTGATCTGCGCCTCGACCCCGGGCAATGTATTGAGAACGCGCTCCAGCCGACTGGAGCAAGAGGCACAGGTCATGCCGGCGATGTTCAGGTTCAGGGTGCGAGGCGGCACGCTGAAACCGGTCTTGTTTACTTGCATCAAGATCGCCTGGGCATCGGTCTGCTCAGGATCGAAACTGACCTGGGCCTGTTCGGTGGCCAGGTTGACCTGGGCCTCGACGCCGGGCAGGCGATTCAGGTTGTTTTCCAGCCGGGTCGAACAGGAGGCGCAGGTCATGCCCGAGATGGGCAGGCGGATAATGAGGCGGGTCGCGTGTTTGCTGAGGTCGGACATGGCTGAGTGGCTGAATAGGCGTCGATCGGCTCAGGATAGTCCGATCACACTGGTCTGTCAGGCGGGTCTGAAAACACGCCTCCGCGCCTGGGCCTGCCAGTCGCCCAGCCACGGCCGCAATTCGTCGATCGGGAGTGGTTTTGAGATCAGATAGCCCTGGCTGATGTCGCAGCCCTTGGCGCTCAGGAATTGCATCTGCTGGTCGGTTTCCACGCCTTCGGCCACGACTTTCATGTCCAAGGTGTGACTCATGGTGACGATGGCCTGGACAATGGTGCAGTCTTCCTTGTCATCCGGCGTATTGCGCACAAAACTGCGGTCTATCTTGATGAAGTCGACCGGCAGTTGCTTCAGGTAGGACAGCGAGGAATAGCCTGTGCCAAAGTCGTCGATAGACAAACTGATGCCGGTAGCGGCGAGCGCATCGAGCACGCTGATGACCCGGTTGACGTCCACCAGCATGGTGCTCTCGGTAATTTCCAGCTCCAGCCTGTTGGGCGGGAATCCGGATTCGGCCAGGGTCAGCAGTATCTGCTCGACAAAGTCGGTCTGCTTCAATTCCACCGCCGACAGGTTTATTGCCAGCTTCAGGTCGCCGAAGCCCTCGCCATGAAGCGATTTGATGTCGCGACAGGCGGCGCCAAGCAGCCAGCGGCCGATGGGCACGATGAGACCAGTGTCCTCGGCCAGGGCGATGAATTCCTGCGGCGAGATAATTTCGTCGCCTCGCTGCCAACGGACCAGGGCCTCGACACCGATGATTTTGCCGTTGGCCATGTCGAGTTGGGGTTGGTAATGCAGGACAAATGCCTTGCTCTCCACCGCCAGACGCAGCGCCGCTTCTTGGCCTACTTGCAACGCTGCCTGATCGGCCATTGCCTGGTCGAAAAACCGGAAGCAGTGTCGGCCATCCGCCTTGGCCCGGTACAAAGCGGTGTCGGCGTTTTTCAGCAGCGCGGCCATGTCGGCGCCGTCGCGCGGACTCAGGCTGATGCCGATACTGGCGCCGATATGCCAGTTTCGGCCTTCCAGCAGGATCGGCACGGTCAGCGTGGTCAGTATTTTTTCGACGATCCGTTCGACGTCCACAACCTCGATCTCCTCCAGCAGGATGGCGAATTCGTCGCCGCCCAGCCGGGCCACGGTATCGCTGGCGCGCACGCAGTTTTGCAAGCGTTCGGCGACCACCACCAACAGGTGATCGCCTGATAGATGACCCATGGTGTCGTTGATGCGCTTGAAATGATCCAGGTCGATGAACAGCAGCGCATGTTGCTCGTTGCTCCGGCTGGCGCGCTGAACGGCATGAGCGACCCGGTCGGAAAGCAAGCGCCGGTTAGGCAGATCGGTCAGCGGGTCATAGTGGGCCAGTTGCTCCAGTCGGGAGGAAAACGATTTGCGGTCGGTGATGTCCTGGAACATAAAGATGCAGCTCTGGCGCTGGCCGGCATCATCGTCGATGGCCGAGGCGTTTTCCCAGGCGGTGAAGGCCTCGCCATTCTTGCGCCGTTTACGGGTTTCGCCGGCCCAGCAGCTTGCCGATCTCAATTTGTATGACGGGTCGGCGATACCCTCAGCACCGTCACTGTCCGGTTCGTCCAGCCAGGCAATGTCCTTGCCGATGACCTCAGCAGGCTCAAACCCGGTTATTTCGGAGAACATCGGGTTGACCTTGATGATTTTTCCATAGGGATCGGTAATCGCAATCGCCTGTAGGCTGTCGTCGAATACCTTGGCCGTGAGTTCCAGTTTACCCAGCTCGGCCAGCCTGCGGTTCAGGTGCCGGAAGGCATAGTCCGCAGCCACGGCAATGCCGGCAAGGCCGAGCAGCCAGACGAGGAGATGTGAGACCGCGAAACCTCGCCAAACCTCGGTCGGCGCCGACAAGCCATGGCTTTGCCCAGGCCCCAGGCTAAAAAAAACCATCATGCCGATGGCCAGGCTCCAGGCGATAGCTGCGCCCCGGATGTAGCGGCGCAACAGCCGGCGGTCATCGGCCTTGCGCGGCGCGGGCGAGTCCAGCCCGCCGGTCGCCTGCGTTGACGGGAATAAAGTGGTTAAGTGTGCAACTTTGGACATACCAGACCAGACGGCCTTATTGAACGCTATGCGTCGATTAACGGGTCCGTTTAGATTTTCTTTAGGTTTTTTTGCCAATTACGGCGCTTGGGCATCGCCGCTCTGCGCCGTTATCCATTCTGCGAGGACGGTGGCCGGACGTAGATCGGACTTGTAGGTCGGACTTGTAGGTCGGACTTGTAGGTCGGACTTCAGTCCGACAACCCGACAACCCGACTACGCTAGATGTGCCAGCAGGACGGCTCCGAACATGGCCACGCCGCCGCCCAGTATCCGGGCCGACAATGGGTTGCGCGATTTCAGCGTCAGACCGATGCCGATCCCTGATAAATGCAGCAACATGGTACCAACCAGAATCCCGGCCAGGGCGGCGGCAAATACCGTCGCGCCAGCCAGCTCGGTACCATGGGCGAGGCCATGAAACACGGCGAATGCGCCGATAAGCATGGCGCAGACTGGACCGGGCAGATGGACGCGCGTGGCAACCAAGAGGCCGATAATCAGCAACGAAGCGGCAATGGCCGGCTCCACGCCCGGCAGGGTCAGACCATCGGCGCCAAGTAGGGCGCCGACGGCCAACATGGCGGCGAACGCGGCCGGCACCAGCCAGATGCGCCGGGTCGTCATGGCGCTCCAGATGCCGACCGCGACCATGGCGCACAGGTGATCGAGGCCGCTGAACGGGTGCTCAAGGCCGGCCAGAAAACCGCTGCCATGGTGCAAACCGGCATCGTTGCCGAGATGGGCCAGGGCGATGCCCGGCGCGGCGGCGCAAACGACGGCGGCAATAATCTTAAGCAAGGAACGCGGGGTCATGAGCTGGTCTCCGGTCATGTATCGCTGACGTTCTTAAACTAGCAGACTATCGCCGCTTGCAAACAGCCGATCGCGGCAATGGCCGTTATCAGCGGTGGCGACCGCCTGAATGATGACCGCCGACGGGACGTCCGCCGGCAATCTCGCCGCCCGGCCTCGCCTTGGGCTTGGCTGGGGCGCCTCCCGGCCGCGCCGCGCTATTGGCGGATCTAGGTTGACCACGGCCGCGTTGGCCGCCCGGCTGATGGCCTTGGCTGCGCAACTGGATGGGTTGCGCCCTGGCATTGGGGTCCGGCTCGAAGTCCGGAATGACTTCTCTGGGCAGGCTGCGCTTAATCAAGCGCTCGATGCCCTTCAGAAACTCCAGTTCATCGACGCAGACCAGGGAAATGGCCTCGCCCTCCGCGCCGGCGCGGCCGGTCCGGCCGATGCGGTGGATATAGTCTTCGGCGATGTTGGGCAGCTCGTAATTGACCACATGCGGCAACTCACTGATGTCGATACCGCGGGCGGCGATGTCGGTGGCGACCAGCACTTGCAGCTTGCCGGTCTTGAATTCCGACAGGGCACGAGTGCGCGCACCCTGGCTCTTGTTGCCATGGATAGCCAGGGCCGCAATGCCATCCTTGCCGAGTTGTTCCACCAGGCGGTTGGCGCCGTGTTTGGTGCGGGTAAACACTAGCACTTGGTACCATTGGCGGGTCTTGATGAGATGACTGAGAACCTGATGCTTTTGCTCCCGGTTCACTTCATAGACCTTTTGCGCGATGTTGTCGGCGGTGGCGTTGCGGCGCGCCACTTCGATCAACGCCGGGTTATTCAGCAGGCCGTCGGCCAGGGTCTTTATCTCATCCGAGAACGTGGCCGAGAACAGCAGGTTTTGCCGCTGCTTGGGCAGCAGCGCCAGTATCTTCTTGATGTCCTTGATGAAGCCCATGTCGAGCATCCGGTCGGCCTCGTCGAGCACCAGAATTTGCACCTGGGACAGGTCGAGGGTCTTTTGCTGGACGTGATCGAGTAGCCGGCCCGGTGTCGCCACCAGAATATCCACTCGACTCTTTAGCCGCTGGATTTGCGGGTTGATGCTGACGCCGCCGAATATGGCCATGGAATTCAGCTTGGTGTGTTTGCCGTAGGTGCGCACCGATTCTTCGACCTGGGCCGCCAGTTCGCGGGTCGGGGTCAGGATCAGGGTGCGGATCGGCGCCCGGCCGGCGGCGGGGCCTTTGGCGTCCTTGTTGGTTAGTCGTTGCAGAATAGGCAGGACAAAACCGGCGGTCTTGCCAGTGCCTGTTTGCGCGCCGGCCATCAGGTCGCCGCCCGAGAGCACGGCGGGGATGGCTTGGGCCTGGATGGGGGTAGGGGTGATATAGCCGTATTCAGTAACGGCACGAACGATTTCTTCGGCCAGGCCGAGATCGGAAAACTTCATGGAAACTCCGGAAAGGGTATCGGCCTGTCGCCGCGAATGGGCGCCAGTCTTAGGCAGATGCAAGGTGGGATATGAAAGCCAACACGGCGCGACTGGGAGACTGGTGCAGTTGTCGCGGGCGCATCATAACAGAGATGGAAACAAAAAGGCCGCGCGATTTGCGCGGCCTTTGCCGAACGCTATGCAGCCTTATTGAGGCTGGATATTGGCGGCTTGCTTGCCCTTGGGGCCATCCTTGATGTCGAAGGTGACGCGCTGGGCTTCTTTCAGGGTCTTGAAACCCTTGCCTTGAATCTCGGAGAAGTGGGCGAACAGATCATCGCCGCCTTCGTCGGGGGTGATGAAGCCGAAACCCTTGGAGTCGTTGAACCACTTGACGGTACCAGAAGCCATTTACATTCCTTTTTTGCAAAAATTAAAAACCTGGGCACGTACCCAGTAGGGGCGGGCGACCAAGAATGTAGGAAAGATACCGAAGCGGCTAAAAACTACCTTGCCGTTACTGAGAAACTTGAAACTACACTACCTGTATCGACTGCCCGCGCACGATACGACATCCTGGCCGGCTGTGCAAACACTAGTTATCGCGCCCAATGCGCGTTGTCGTAACTGATGCGGATTTGCCTCATCGCCGATTCGCCGCCTGATACAAAGGCATGACCTTGGGCATCAGGGCCGCAAGTTCGGCCTTGCGGTTTTTTGGCGCGGGATGGGTCGACAGGAATTGCGGTATGCCGGCGCTGCCCTGGGCCGACATCTTGTCCCAGAGGCCAAGCGCCGCCTGGGGATCGTAGCCGGCGCGGGCTGCTAGCTCCAGGCCGAAGACGTCAGCCTCGGATTCCATCTTGCGCGAGAACGGCAGTTCCAGGGCCAGTTGCTGGGCCAGGCCAGCCAACTGCATCGTGGCCTTGCCGGCGCCGAGCGCGGCCCCGCCCAACGACACCGCCGCACCAGCAAGTTGCTGTTCGGAGATTTTTTCCCGGGTGTGCTCGCGCAGGGCATGGGCCATCTCGTGGCCCATTACCACGGCAATCTCGTCGTCGTTCAGTTTGAGTTGCCGGATCAGGCCAGTGTAGACGGTGACCTTGCCGCCGGCCATGACATGGGCATTGACCTCGGGCGCGTCGATCAGCACCAGCTCCCAGGGCCAATCGACGGCGTCCTTGCGCAGTGCGGCGGTATGCGGAACAAGCCGGCGCATGATGACCTGGACCCGGTCGAATTCCGGGCCGCCGGTGACCAGCAAATGTTTCGAGCGGGCAGCGTCATTCTGCTTGGCAAAGTAATCCAACGACATCCGGTTGACCTCAGCGGCAGGCACGATGAGCAACTGTGAACGATTCTTGCCGGCGATGTTGGATGCGGTGGTTGTAGCGCAGCCAGCGAACAGCAGCAGGCTCAGCAGAAAGAATCCGATCTTCATGGTGTACCCCAGAATCGTTCGATGACGGCGAATATTAACCTCGTGGCCGACGTTTTACCCTGGTAAATTCGATCCGTTTTCCGCCATCGGCGCAACTGTCAAATCGTGGCTAATGGACGATAATCCGGGCGTGAATATCTTCATCTTAAATACAGGCCGTTGCGGTTCGGTCACCTTCATCGAGGCTTGCCGGCACATCGCCAACTTCAGCGCCGGGCACGAAACCCGCATCCGGCTGATTGGCCCGCAACGGCTCGCCTATCCCGAGCGCCACATCGAGGCCGACAACCGGCTCTCCTGGCTGCTTGGCCGGCTCGACCAAGCCTATGGTGACGCAGCCTACTATGTCCATCTCAGCCGCGAACGCGCGGCGGCCGCCGACAGCTTCGCCCGGCGCGAACGGTTCGGCATCATGAAGGCCTACCGGGAGGGGATACTGCTTGACGGCGAGGCCGGTCAAACGGCCCACGATATTGCTTGCGACTACCTCGACAGCATCGAGGCCAATATCGCGCTGTTTCTTAAAGACAAGCGCAACCAGATGGCCTTTAGTCTCGAAAACGCCAAGGATGATTTCGCCGCTTTCTGGCGCTGGATCGGCGCCGAAGGCGATCTGGCCGCCGCCCTGGCGACCTGGGACCGCCGCTACAACGCCTCGACGGAGTGAACGCCGTTAGGTCGTTCACGCCGCCGCCGCAATATCGAACAGCCACGCTCTGCGGCGACGTACTCATGTTCGAGGTTCGGAAATTCGGCCAGCCACAGCGCCACGATCTCACGCTCGTCCGGACGTGCCGCGTCATCCAGGAACAACACGCAGTCGTCGGTTAGTCGGTCAAACAGCAGCGGCAACGCCGGATAGCGCGAGCGCCGCTGGATAAACCCCGGCGGCCCATCGATGACCAGCATATCGATGCGTCGGTCGGGCAGGTCATCGGTCGCATACCATCGATACGACTGGCCATTGACCCGGCATTCGGTCAGCGGTGCGTCGATGACCGCCGAGCGGCCCTGAAGCCCGTAGCGTTCGATCTCAGCGCGAGTTTTGGTCGCAAACTCCGGGCCGTTTTCCAGGCTGAACAGTTCGCCCAGACCATTCAACTCGCAACAACGAGCCAGCATCAATGTCGTCAGCCCACTGCCGCACTCGACGATGGTGGCCGGTTTGGCCGTCAGGGCGTATTCGACGATCAGCTCGAGAAAGTCCGGCGCCGCCGACCAGTCGTGGTCATAGGCCAGACCCTGGCGCAGGCCCAGCCGGTCGCCCAGGGCGATAACGGCCGTCTCTTGTTTCCAGTCGTTTGGCAATGGCGGACCATCGCCGAAATGCTCAAAACTCATAGACTTCTTTCCATTCAACCTTGTGCAGTGTTGCACGTTGTTTGGTACATATGCGAACAAGGAAAGGCCAATGCATCGGACGTAGGTCGGGATTCATCCCGACAACCCGGCCCATGGAACCCACGTCGTCGGGATGAATCCCGACCTACAAAACCCCGCTGACGTCCCCGGTTGGTCAGGTTGAAACCCGATCTACAAGGGCTTGCATATAAACGAATCACAGCCGCGCATTCGGACGCGATATTATCCACTGGATTCAGACGGATCACTGGTACGCCTCGATCAGCGTGCTTCAATGAGGCCGGGGCGGATGCCCCG
>PFGT01000017.1:0-333 GCA_002782005.1 Hydrogenophilales bacterium CG12_big_fil_rev_8_21_14_0_65_61_21
AAAACAGTTCAAGAATCAAATTCTGATCGACATTACCTCCGAAGGCCTGCGCATCCAGATTGTGGATGAGAAAAACCGGCCGATGTTCGATCTGGGCGGCGCCCACATGAAAAGCTACACCGTACAGATATTGCAGGAAATCGGCAAAATGCTGAATGAAGTGCCGAACCGGCTCAGTCTGTCCGGACATACCGATGCCATGCCTTATTCCTCGGGAGAAAAGGGTTACAGCAACTGGGAGCTATCTGCCGACCGGGCTAATTCATCGAGGCGCGAGCTGATTGCCGGGGGTATGGCGGAGAGCAAGATGTTGCGTGTGGTCGGTCTCTCTTC
>PFGT01000017.1:390-1382 GCA_002782005.1 Hydrogenophilales bacterium CG12_big_fil_rev_8_21_14_0_65_61_21
GATTGCGCGGGCTGGCTTGTTCGGTCTTGGCCCCAGCCGCGGCGGCGGGCGATTTCTTGGCTTGATCGGCGCGGCGCGCCCTGGCCTCGTCTTCGGCCTTGGCGGCCTCTTCTTCCGCCAGTTTCCGACGCGCGGCATCGGCCTGCTCGCGCACTTCGCGTTCCTTCGACTCGATGTCGTCGCGCCGCTTCTGG
This sequence comes from Hydrogenophilales bacterium CG12_big_fil_rev_8_21_14_0_65_61_21, assembly GCA_002782005.1. GTDB lineage: Bacteria > Pseudomonadota > Gammaproteobacteria > Burkholderiales > Thiobacillaceae > Parasulfuritortus. Next base: position 585 of record PFGT01000017.1, read on the forward strand.
CGGTCTTCCTCGCGAATGCGGTCATCCTCGGCGCGCTTGGCGGCGTCTTCGACCTCGCGCGCCTTGGCATTGCGCAGCGCCGCCAGACGGCGCTCCATCTCGACATCGGAAATGCCCGCCGGGCGTTTCGACGGAGTCGCGAGATGCGATGCCTTGGCCGCCGCTTCAGGTGAAACAGCCGCACCCGGCTTGGGCACCACCATGCGCTTGCGCTTGGTTTCGACCACGACGCTTTTGGTGCGGCCATGGCTGAAGCTTTGCTTCACCTGCCCGGAACGGGGGGTGCCGCCAAGGCCAAGGGGTTTTTTGCCGTCTGTATCCGTCATGCGTCTCGTCAATCCCTTCCGGCGGTCGTGCCGCCGACTAGCCCGCGCAGGCCCGCAAGCCTTGCCGCTTCCTCTACAACACGGTTGCATAGTCCGCCAGCCGCAAGCGCGCCGTGTATTGCATGTTCACGACCGAAAGCCAAACCCAATTCCCGGGCGGTCAGGCAGCCGATGAAAGTCTCGGGGCCGCCGGGCGGATGCAGCTTGGTCTTGCCCCGTTCCGATCCGTCGCTGGCCTGAATCAAGGTGCTGGCCTGACCTTTGGTCAGCCAGTCCTTGACCTTCTCGACCCCCGTCACCGCCTGCCCCGCCTTGCGCGCCAGGCTGATCAGATCAATCACCCGGCGCGCCAGTTGCGCCGCAATCAGATCGACCAGCCCATCGGGCACCTTGACCGGCTGGCGCGCGGCGCGGGCGAAAAGCCCCTTGGCCACCGCCGTCTCAAGTGCGGCGCGCTCGGCCAGCACATAGA
>PFGT01000017.1:1514-2220 GCA_002782005.1 Hydrogenophilales bacterium CG12_big_fil_rev_8_21_14_0_65_61_21
CAAGGTCTTCGGGCTGGAGATCGCGGTTCAGGCCCCGGCCTCCTCGTCTTCGTCCGCGTCAGCGGCATCGGCAGCGGGCTCCAGCTCGGTCGGATCAACCCAACCCAGCATCACCCGCGCCGTCATCACCAGGTTCTGCGCCTCTTCAAGCGACATGTCGTAGTCTTCCAGCAAGCCCTTGTCCTTGACCCGCGCGCCCTTGACCGTGGTCCAGCCACCGGCCAGTTCCCAGTCGGCACAGGTTGCGAAATCTTCCAGCGTCTTGATGCCGTCCTTGGCCAGCGCTTCCAGCATCTGCGGCGTCAGACCCTCGAACTGCACCAGGCTGTCCTCGATACCAAGGGCGCGGGCATTTTCCATCGCCTTGATATTGGCCGCTTCCAGATTGTCGCGGGCGCGGGCCTGCAACTCGCCGGCCGTGCCTTCGTCAAAGCCGTCGATCGACAGCAGTTCGTCAAGCTCGACATAGGCCACTTCTTCAAGGTTGGTAAAGCCTTCCGACACCAGCAGTTGCGCCATCATCTCGTCGATGTCGAGCGCGTCCATGAACAGCTTGGTGCGCTCGGCAAACTCGACCTGCCGGCGGGCGCTGTCGTCGGTCTCGGTCACGATGTCGATATCGAGGCCGGTCAACTGGCTGGCCAGCCGCACGTTCTGCCCGCGCCGCCCGATCGCCAATGACAATTGCTCGTCGGGCACCACCACC
>PFGT01000041.1 GCA_002782005.1 Hydrogenophilales bacterium CG12_big_fil_rev_8_21_14_0_65_61_21
CTTCGCTCTTCGGGCGCTACGCGCCCTCATCGCTACGGCCGGCACAGCCTCGCAAAACCAGCAGGTTACGAATTTACAGAACAGATGTTGCACTAACTTTCTTGAGCGAAATGGACGGGCAAAACACTTGGTCATGGTGGCCTAATTCAGAGGTGGGACACAACCAAGAAGCGAAGAAGGAAATCAACATATTGTTCGGTGCTGACGCATTTGACACGCCTAAGCCAGAGCGGCTAATTCGCAGGATTATCGAGCTTGCCACCAACCCAAACGACCTCGTACTCGACTCCTTCGCCGGCTCCGGCACCACCGGTGCAGTGGCCCACAAGATGGGCCGTCGCTGGATCATGATCGAGCTGGGCGAGCACTGCCACACCCACATCATCCCGCGCCTGCAAAAAGTCATCGACGGCGAAGACCAGGGCGGCATCAGCAAGGCGGTGAACTGGCAAGGCGGCGGCGGTTTTCGTTACTACCGTCTCGCACCTTCACTGCTGGAAAAGGACAAATGGGGCAACTGGGTCATCAACCACGACTACAACGCCACCATGCTGTCCGAGGCGCTATGCAAGCTGGAAGGCTTTAGCTATGCCCCTTCGGATGCGGCGTACTGGCAGCATGGCCACTCGACCGAGCGGGATTTTGTCTATGTGACCACTGCCAGCCTGACCCACGAGCAGCTTCAACAGTTGAGCGACGAAGTGGGGCCGGAGCGCACGTTGCTGGTGCTGTGTACCGCCTTTCGCGCCAAGGCCGATGCCTACCCCAACCTGACAGTAAAGAAGATTCCCAGGCAGGTGCTGTCGCGCTGCGAGTGGGGGCATGATGATTATTCGTTGCAGGTGGAGAATTTGCCGCAGGCTCCCTCTCCCCCGGCCCCTCTCCCGCTTGCGGGCGAGGGGAGAAAATCGAAACCTGCCAATGCGGCGCAGGGTGGGTTGTTTGAGGAGGGGGAGGCATGAGCCGGGGCGAGTTTTTGTTGTATCAAACCGAGGATGCACAGACTCTCATCCAGGTGCGCTTTGAGCAGGGCGGCTTGTGGCTGACCCAGCAGCAACTGGCTGACCTGTTCCAAAGCACGCCACAAAACATAACCCAGCATATCCGCGCCATTTACCAAACCGGGGAATTGCGGGAAGAGGCAACTTGTAAGCCGTACTTACAAGTTCGGCAGGAGATAGGGCGGCAGGTCAGTCGCAGCCTGAAGCATTACAACCTGGAGATGGTGCTGGCGATTGGTCATCGGGTGCCTTCGCGGGTGGAAAAGGATTTTGAGGACGCGATTGCCAAACCGGTGAAGCAGCTTGAAAAAGGCCGGAAGAAATCCTTGCCGGGCAAGAGCAAGGGAGGCGCGCATGGCGAAGAAGCGTGAAATTTCCCTCGTCCGCTCCTCGGCGGCGGAATACCTGACCTTCGTGGCCGCGACAGGCAGCGCAGAAGCCAGCGTGGAGATGCGCTACGAGGATGAAAACATCTGGCTGACGCAGAAGATGATGGCCACCCTCTACGATGTGTCGGTTCCGGCCATCAACCAGCACCTGAAGCGAATCTTTGCGGACAACGAGCTGGAGGAAGAGGCAGTTATTAAGCAGTACTTAACAACTGCCGCCGATGGCAAGTCCTATCGGGTCAAGCATTACAGCCTGCAGGCGATCATTGCCGTGGGCTTCAAAATCGAAAATGAGCGCGCCGTGCAATTCCGCAAGTGGGCCAATCGGATCGTCAAGGACTACACGATCCAGGGCTGGACTATGGATGTGGAACGGCTCAAACACGGCGGCAGCATTCTGGACAATGAATTCTTCGAGCGTCAGCTGGAAAAGATTCGGGAGATACGGCTTTCCGAGCGCAAGTTCTATCAAAAGATCACCGACATTTACGCCACGGCCATCGACTATGACTCGACGGCAACGGCAACCAGGCGATTTTTTGCCGCAGTCCAGAACAAGCTGCATTACGCCATACACGGTCAGACTGCGGCGGAAGTGCTGGTTGATCGTGCCGATCATCGCAAGGAGCACATGGGGCTAACCAGTTGGGAGGGGGTGCCGCATGGAAAGATTCATCAATACGATGTGTCGATCGCGAAGAACTACCTGTCGGATTTCGAGCTGGGGCAGATGCAGCGGATCGTTTCCGCTTATCTGGATGTCAAGTCCCGCCTGTTTATAAACGCGCTTGACGAATAATTCGGGTTTTTCCGTCTGCCATTTTTTCA
>PFGT01000106.1:0-1344 GCA_002782005.1 Hydrogenophilales bacterium CG12_big_fil_rev_8_21_14_0_65_61_21
CCAGCACCAGGGTGGCGGCCAGGGCGGGGAGCCAGACGCGTACCGACCTGGCCTGGTCAAGCAGGCGGGGACGGGTTTTGAGCAGAATGCGGTCGGCCAGGCCCTCGGGCACCGGGATGGCCAGGGCTTGGTACATCTCCTCTTCTTGCCGACGCAAGTCCAGATAAAAGCGGGCGCAATCCGGGCAGGCGGCCTCGTGTTCCAGGGCGGCCGCTCCCGGATGTAGGGGATTGGCCAGGGCCAGACGGCGGAATTCCAGGCAGTTCATGTCATTTCTCCTTTCGCGCGGAGGCGGGCTCGCCCAGCCAGAGCCGGCGCAGGGCCAGGCGGGCGCGGCTGAGGCGCTGCATCACCGCCGCCTCGCCGATGCCCAGGTTCTCGCCGATTTCGGCGCAACTGAGGCCGCCCAGTACCTGCATCAGCAAGGGTTCCCGGTATTGCGGCGAGAGCATGGCGACCTGTTCGCGGATGGCGTAGTCCCGTTCCAGGTCGCTGCCGTCGGCAATGGGCAACTCGGAAAATTCGCAATCCTCCATGGGCAGGCCGCGGCGCTCGTACAAGCGCGCGTGTTCGTTGCGCAGGATGCGGTACAGCCAGGGCTTGACCGCCTCCAGGCCGTGCAATTGTTCGCGCGCTTTCCAGGCGCGGGCGAAGGTCTCCTGCACCAGGTCCTCGGCCAGGCCCCGATCGCGGCATTGCCAGTAGGCGAAGCGGAACAGCTCCGCCGAATAGGCGCGGACCAGATGCTCGAAGTCGTGGTGGGTGAGCATGTGGGTAAGCTTTACTTGCTTCGGAACAACCAGGCGTCGATGGACAGTTTGCCGGGGCCATGCACGGCGAGGAAGGCCAGCAGCATGCCCCAGTAAAGGTGTTGCTGGAGCCCGACCTCGGACAGGTCCGGGTAGGAGACCACGGCCATGACGTTGAGCAGGAACAGGGCCAGGGCGGCGAAATGGCCGAACAGACCCAGGATCAACAGCGCCGGCAGGGTAAGTTCGGCGGCGGTGCCGAGGTAGGCGGCCCATTCGAAGGGCAGCACGGGCACCGCGTATTCGTACTCGAACAGGGCCAGGGTGGAGTCCCAGGACTGGATCTTCACCAGGCCGGATTTCAAGAAAACCCAGGCCACGTACAGGCGCAGCCCCAGGTCCACCAGGGGCGCGACGAAACCCAGGGCGCGGGTGAAGCCGCCATAGCCGCGGGCGCAGGCGGAGCAGATCGGAAAGTTTGTCATGTCGATTTTCCTCGGTCAGGTTGGCGATGGGACAGACTTGCCGCCCAGTTGTTCGATCATCTGGTCGGCCACGCGGAAGGCGTTGGCGTAGATGGTCCAGGTGTGCGGCA
>PFGT01000106.1:1609-2232 GCA_002782005.1 Hydrogenophilales bacterium CG12_big_fil_rev_8_21_14_0_65_61_21
CGGCAGGCCCCATTTGTCCTTCAGTGCGGGATCGAGCGTGACGTAACAGTCGTCGTGCGGCAGCCAGTCGCAGAAGGCCTCGATCTTCACGCCGCGGCCGTAACGGAAGTAGTTTTCCAGTTTGCGCTTGAGCGGTTTGCCCCACACCAGCCGACCACCTTCCTCCAGCATGGGCACGGCGCGGGCAATGGGGGCCGGATGCACCTCCACCAGATCAATGGTGCCGCCCTTCTGGCGCGGGCCGAAGGCGCGGTCGTCGATCTCATACCAGTCTTGCAGGGCGCGGTTGACGAAGGTGCCGAACTCATGCAGCGGCGCGCCGAATTTGGCGTAGGACAAGCGGCCCGAGCCGGAACCGCCGCCGGCGAAAATCAGGTTGCGGCCGACCTGGCCGTGGTTGTTGCCGAGGCCTTGCGGATGGCGTGGGCCGGGGGACATGAGCAGCAGGCGGGTGGTCTCGATGGCCTGGCAGGCCACGGCGAACAGGCGCGCGCGCACCTGGCGTTTCTGGCCGTCGCGGTCGAGATAATGTGCCGCCACCAGCTTGCCGCCGGCATCGCTCTCCAGCTTGTAGGTCATGGCATGGGGCCGCACCTCGCAGCGCCCGGTGGCCACCGCCCGGC
>PFGT01000068.1:0-8769 GCA_002782005.1 Hydrogenophilales bacterium CG12_big_fil_rev_8_21_14_0_65_61_21
TGGCCTACAGGCTCAACGAGGTCATCGCCATCTATCCCATCACGCCCTCGTCCACCATGGGCGAGTGGTCGGACGAATGGGCCACCAAGGCCCAGCCTAATCTGTGGGGAAACGTGCCCAAGGTGATCGAGATGCAGAGCGAGGGCGGCGCCGCCGGCGCCTTGCACGGCGCCCTGACCGGCGGCGCTATGGCCACCAGCTTTACCTCCAGCCAAGGCCTGTTGCTGTTCATCCCCAACTTATACAAGATCGCCGGGGAGCTGACCGCCCTGGTCATCCATGTCGCGGCGCGCGCCCTGGCCAGCCATGCGCTGTCGATCTTCGGCGACCACAGCGACGTCATGGCCTGCCGCACCACCGGGTTCGCCATGTTGTCCGCCAACAGTGGCCAGGAGGCGCAGGACTTCGCCCTGATCGCCCAGACCGCGACGTTGGAAGGCCGGGTACCGGTACTGCACTTCTTCGACGGCTTTCGCACCTCGCACGAGGTGAGCAAGATCGTCGCGGTCGAGGACCAGGTCATCCGGGCCATGATCGATAGTGAGCGGGTGGCCGACCACCGCCGACGCGGACTGTCGCCGGAGCGCCCGGTGCTGCGCGGCAGCTCGCAGAACCCGGATGTGTTCTTCCAGTCGCGAGAGCGGGCCAATCCCTATTACAGCGATTTTCCCGGCGTCATGCAGCGGGCCATGGACCGCTTCGCCAAGTTGACCGGCCGAGGCTACAAACTGTTCGACTACGTCGGTGCGGCCGATGCCGAGCGGGTCATTGTGATGATGGGTTCCGGCGCCGAGACGGCTGAAGAAACCGTGTTGCACCTGACTGCGCGCGGCGAGTCGGTCGGCCTGGTCAAGGTCCGGCTGTATCGGCCCTGGTCGGCGGCCGATTTTCTGGCGGCCTTGCCGGTGACTGCGCGGGCGGTCGCGGTGCTGGACCGCACCAAGGAACCCGGCGCCGACGGCGAACCGCTGTACAAGGACGTATTGACCACGCTGGCTCAGGCGGCGGCTGTCAGGCCCCTGCCGCGGGTGATCGGTGGCCGCTATGGTCTGGGCAGCAAGGAATTTACGCCGGGCATGGTCAAGGCGGTATTCGATGCCCTTTCGGCGCCGCTCGGCCGCCATGAATTCACCGTCGGCATCCATGACGATGTGTCCAACCTGTCGCTAGCCTGGGATGCGGACTTCCGCACCGACGCCGCCCGTAACTGCCAGTCGGCGCTGTTCTGGGGTCTGGGCGCGGACGGCACCGTTTCGGCCAACAAGAACTCGATCAAGATCATCGGCGAGGCCACTGACCTTTATGCCCAGGGCTACTTCGTCTACGACTCCAAGAAGTCGGGCGCGGTGACCGTCTCTCATCTACGTTTCGGCGCCGACCGGATTCGTTCGGCCTATCTGGTTGAACCCGACATGGCCCAGTTCGTGGCCTGTCACCAGACCGTGTTCATCGAGCGTTACGACCTGCTCGAACAGGCCGCGCCGGGCGGGGTGTTTCTGCTCAACACGCCGGCCGAGGATGTCTGGGCCAGCCTGCCGGTGCAGATGCAGATGCAGATTCGTGGAAAAAGCCTGCGGCTCTACGCCATCGATGCTTACCAGGTGGCCGAGGCCGCCGGCATGGGTCGGCGCATCAACACCATCATGCAGACCTGCTTCTTCGCCATCTCCGGCATCCTGCCGCGCGCTGCGGCCATCACCGCCATCAAGCAGGCGGTCGACAAGACCTACGGCAAAAAAAGCAAGCGGCTGGCCGAGATGAACTTCAAGGCCATCGACATGACCCTGGCGCATCTGCGCGAGATCGCGCTGCCGGCCGGCGATGGCGCCGGCGCGTCGCCGATGTCGGCCCATGAGGTGGTTGCCGACAACCTGCCGGCCTTTGTGCGCGAGGTCACCTTGCCCATCTTCCAGGGCCGGGGCGATAGCCTGCCGGTGTCGCTGATGCCGGCGGATGGCGTTTTTCCAGTCGGTACCGCCAAGTATGAGAAGCGCAACATCGCCCTGGCCATCCCGGTCTGGGAGGCTGATCTATGCACCCAATGCGGCAAGTGCGTTTTCGTCTGCCCACATTCGGCTATCCGGGCGCGCGCCTTCGCCGTCGAGGAGGCCGCTGCCGCACCGGCCTCCTTCAAACATGTGCCGGCCAAGAGCAAGGACTACCCGGCTGGCACCCACACCAGCTATCAGACGGCGGCCGAGGACTGCACCGGCTGTGGTGACTGCGTCGAGGCCTGTCCGATTCATGACAAGTCCAACGTCTCGCGCAAGGCAGTCAACATGGCGCCGATCACCCCGGCGCTGCGCGACCTGGAACGGACTAACCTGGCGTTCTTCCTGGCCCTGCCCGAGTTCGACCGGACCGCGATCAAACACACCACCATACCCGGCGCCATGCTGCTTGATCCGTTGTTCGAGTACTCGGGCGCCTGTCCCGGCTGTGGCGAGACGCCGTATATCCGGCTGGCGACCCAGTTGTTCGGCGACCGTATGCTGGTCGCCAATGCCACCGGCTGCTCGTCGATCTATGGCGGCAACCTGCCCACCACGCCCTACACTGCCAACGCCGAAGGGCGCGGTCCGGCCTGGTCCAATTCGCTGTTCGAGGACAACGCCGAGTTCGGCCTGGGTATGCGCCTGGCGGCCGATCAGCAGATGGACTATGCCCGGGCGCTGGTCCGGGAGTTGGCCGACAGTCTGGGCAGCGACCTGGCTGCGGACCTGGTCGCTGCCGAGCAGGGCGACGAAGCCGGCATTCAGGCCCAGCGCCGGCGGGTGGTCGTCCTGTTGAACAAGCTCAATGGCCTGAATCAGCCGCGCACGGCCGAACTGGCGGTCGTGGCCGAATGGCTGATCCGGCGCAGCGTCTGGATCATCGGCGGCGACGGCTGGGCCTATGACATCGGCTACGGCGGCCTGGATCACGTTCTGGCCCTGCCTTACGACGTCAATATCCTGGTCCTGGACACCGAGGTCTATTCCAATACCGGCGGCCAGACCTCCAAGGCCACGCCGCTGGGCGCGGTGGCCAAGTTCTCGGCCGGCGGCAAGACCACGGCCAAGAAGGACCTGGCCAAATTGGCGATGGACTATGGCCATGTCTATGTCGCTCAGGTGGCCTATGGCGCCAAGGACGTGCAGACCCTCCGGGTGTTCCACGAGGCCGAATCGTATCCCGGCCCATCGCTGATCGTTGCCTATAGCCCGTGCATCGCCCACGGTTTCGATCTGCTCTACAACCAGCGCCAGCAGGATATGGCGGTGAAGGCCGGACACTGGCCGCTGTTCCGCTATGACCCGCGTCTGGCGGTGGCCGGCGGCAACCCGTTCCGACTGGATTCGGCGCCGCCCAGCCAGCCGCTCAAGGCCTTCATGGACTCGGAGACTCGTTTTGCGATGCTCTCGCGCAGTCATCCCGAGGCAGCGGCCAAGCTGGCCGAGGCCGCTCAGGTTGAGGCGACGCGCCGCTTTAGTGGTTATCAGGATATGGCCGATGGGCATCGTAACGAGCCAAAGAGTGGGGACTGAGATGATTGATCTTGCCACCGACTATGTCGGTCTGAAGTTGAAGAACCCGCTGGTACCGTCGGCCTCGCCCCTGTCTCGTGATCTCGATATGGCCCGCCGCCTGGAGGATGCCGGCGCGGCGGCCATTGTCATGTATTCCCTGTTCGAGGAGGACGTGCGCGCCGAGGATGCCATGACCGAGCGCTTTTTACTGAACAGCGCTCTGGGTCATGCCGAGGCGGATGGTTTCGCGCCCGATCAGGGCGAGTTCAAGGGCCTGGCCGAGCGCTACCTGGGGCAACTGACCAAGCTCAAGCACCACCTGGAAATCCCGGTGGTGGCCAGTCTCAACGGCGTCTCTGCCGCTGGCTGGTTGGAGTTTGGCCGGGAGATGGAGGCGGCCGGCGCCGATGCCCTGGAGCTGAACGTCTATCATATCGCGGCCGACATGGCCGAGTCCGGCGACGCGGTCGAGCAGCGATATTTCGACCTGCTGACCGCGCTGCGCGGCACGGTGAAGCTACCCATTGTCATGAAGCTGTCACCGGCCTTTTCCGCGCTGCCGCATTTCGTCAAACGGCTTGAATCCGCCGGGGCGCAAGGTGTGGCGCTGTTCAACCGGTTCTATCAGCCGGATATTAAATTGAGCGATCCGCTCACGATGTCGAACCGGATCCATCTATCCACCCCCGACGAAACCCTGCTGCGCCTGCGCTGGCTGGCTATTCTGCATGGCCGGGTCAACCTCACCCTGGCCGCGACCGGCGGCGTGCATGGCTATGAAGACGCAGTGAAGATGCTGTTGGCCGGCGCCGACGTGGTCCATATGGCCTCCTGCCTGTTACAACATGGACCGGGTCGGCTGAACGAAATCCTGGCCGGCCTGAGCCACTGGATGGAGGAACGGGAATATGAATCGGTGACGCAGTTGAAGGGCAGTATGAGTCAGCGTAATCTGGCCCGGCCCGATGCGGTCTGCCGCGCCAACTATGTTGGCATGATCGATCGTTATGAAGCGCCGGCGGGTGTCTGGCGCTGACGTTTTTTATAGGGAGTGGAACGCATGTTTGAAGCCGCCGAACTCGGCCACAAGATCGCCAAGAAGACCTTCGTCAAGGAGGCGCCGCAGGTACGCGAGGCATTGCTGGAGGCCCAGTATGCGCTGTTGGAAAAGCCGGACTTTCCGGTCGTGATCCTGGTCTCCGGGGTCGATGGCGCAGGCAAAAGCGAGACCGTCAACCTGCTCAATGCCTGGATGGACCCGCGTCACATACAGACCCACGGCATGGGCGCGCCGACCGAGGAAGAGGCCATGCACCCGCCCATGTGGCGCTACTGGCGGCGCCTGCCAGCCAAGGGCAAGGCCGGCATCTTCTTTGGCTCGTGGTACAACGCGCCGATCAACGGCCGGGTCATGGGCAAGTGGAACGATCACGATCTCGATGCCGCGATAGCCCGCATCGTCCGGTTCGAGCGCATGTTGGTGAACGAAGGCGCACTGGTGCTGAAGTTCTGGTTCCACCTGTCCAAGGAGGCCCAGAAGAAACGGATGACCGATCTGGAAAAGAATCCCCTCACCCGCTGGCGGGCGACCAAGCAGGACTGGAAACGCTTCGGCTATTACGACCAGTTCCGCGCCGTGTCCGAATATGTATTGCGCGAAACCAGCACCGGCGAGACCCCCTGGCTGGTGGTGGAGGGCGCCGACCAGAACTATTGCAGCCTGACGGTAGCTAAACAGGTGCTCCAGGCATTACAGGAACGCCTGGCCAATCCCGAACCACACCGCCGGATACATGGTGCGCCGCTGCCGACGCCGATCGACAACCTGCGCATTATCGACACCCTGGACCTGACCCGGACCATCCCGCGCAAGATATATGACCAGGAACTGGAAAAATGGCAGGGCAAGCTGGCCAAGCTGTTTCGCCACAAGGGTTTTCAGAACCGCTCGGCGCTAGCGGTGTTCGAGGGTATGGACGCGGCCGGCAAGGGCGGCGCCATCCGGCGCATCACGGCGGCGCTCGATGCCCGGCAGTACGATGTTATCCCGATTGCCGCGCCAACCGAAGAAGAACGCGCCCAGCCCTATATGTGGCGATTCTGGCGCCACCTGCCTCGGCACGGCAAGCTGGCCGTGTTCGACCGATCCTGGTACGGCCGGGTGCTGGTCGAGCGGGTCGAGGAGTTTTGCAGCCAGCCGGCCTGGATGCGGGCCTACCGCGAGATCAACGACTTCGAGGAGCAACTGGTCGAGTCCGGCGTGATCGTGGTCAAGTTCTGGTTGACCATCAGCCAGGAGGAACAGCTACGCCGCTTCAAGGAGCGCGAGAATATTGCCTTCAAGCGTTTCAAGATCACCGAGGACGACTGGCGCAACCGGGAAAGATGGGACGATTATGTGCGCGCTGCCAGCGACATGATTGAGCGCACCGGCACCCAACTCGCCCCCTGGACCATGGTCGAGGCGGAGGACAAGAACTACGCCCGGATCAAGGTGCTAAAAACCCTGTGCGAGGCGATCGAGAAGGCGCTTTAATCCAGGTCGTTGGCGTCCGGGCCTTTGTCGGCGGTTACCAGGTAAAAACCGAATGCCGCCAGACCGATCCAGATGGCCATGGCCCAGAGGCCCATCCAGTCCGATAAGGGACCCATGAAAAACAGGACCGCTGCGGCGAACGCCAGGACGGCATTGCCGGCCCAGAACCGGGTGCTGTGTTTCTTGATCGTCATCGTAGGACTCCATGGTCTGGGAAGGGGGCAATGATAGGTCAACTCGGCTAGAATCTCACTACGATCAGCCCCGCAGTAGCGCGTTATCCAATGACCGAATCATTCGCATCGCCATCTTTGACGATTGAACAGATCAACCTGACTTACGACGGCTGGCAGGATAGACTGGTGCTGCGCCTGCGCACGCGCGACTCCAGCTTGGCCGAACTCGGCTTGACCCGGCGCTTGACCAAGCATCTGCTGCCGGCTTTGCTGAAGCTGGCCGGTGGCGCCGTGTTGGCGCCCGACGCGGCGACCCGTCAGGAGTTGCTCGCCTATGAACATCAGGAAACGGTGGCGGCCGGCGACTTCGCCTCGGTATTCAATGAAGATGGCCTCGATCTGTTCGAGGGCAAGTCCTTTCTGATTGCCGAGGCCAAGCTGAGCGCCCTGGCTGAAAACCATGGCTGGCGGATTGATTTCCTGGATCGGGAAGGCCGGGGTATGCATCTCAACGTCGACAAGAAGATGCTCCACGGCATCATCAAACTGTTCAACAGCATCTTGCCCACGACCGGCTGGGATTTCCCCGCTGCCGAGGTCGGTGGGGCCATGACCTCGGCGGGGCGCGTGACGCACTAAGGGACCGAGCTTCAGATCACCATGCCCGGATTATGTTTACCGACGCCGATGATTCTGGGTTGATTGAGCTTGACGCCCTTGATGGTCTTCTTGGCGCGCAGGTATTCCGCCACGACGTCCCAGACCGGCACACCGCTGGCGCCTTCGGCGACTGGCGCCCAACCAGCGACCTGGTAGGTCTTGTCGGCCTCGACCGGCTTGCCCTTCAGAGTCATGTCGGTGATCCGCTGGCCCATGCCGGCACTGGGCGCCACGGTGTAATGGATGCCGCCCACCCGCACCATGTCGCCGCCCTGCTGGTAGTAGGGATCAGGATTGAACAGGTTGTCGCCGACGTCTTCCAGGATGGCCTTGATCTGCTCGCCCTTCATCGCGGTCAAGGTGGAGTACGGATAGGTGATGGCGGTCTGGTCCATCAGCCGTTCCATGGTGATTGGCTCGCCCGGCAGTATGGTGGTGCCCCAGCGGAAGCCCGGCGAGAAGGCCGCGTCCGCGCCCTTGACCGCCATCAGCGCGTCGAGTATGAGCTGGTCCCAGGTGCCGTTGAAGTTGCCGCGCCGGTATAGGAAGTCGTCGGAGATGGCCAGTACCTCGCTGAGCTTGGCGGCATAGGGCGCGCGCACCCGGTCGATCAGCGCCGCCATCTGGGCGTCTGGCTTGAGGAAGTTGGAGAACACCGGCAATAGGCGATATTTCCAGTTGGCTACCTTGCCGTTCTTGACCTCGAAGTCCATGACCCCGAGGAACTTGCCGTTGCTCCCGGCGTTGGTGACCAGGCAGGTGCCGCCGTTGGGCGTCTTGATCGGTACCGGCTGATAGATGCCGTCATGGGTGTGGCCACCAAAGATGGCATCGACACCGTTGACCCGGCTGGCCATCTTGAGGTCGACGTCCATGCCGTTATGGGACAGCACGATGACCACCTGGGCGCCCTTGGCCCGGGCCTCGTCCACCCACTTCTGCATACTCTCGTCGCGGATGCCGAAGGACCAGTCGGGCACCATATAGCGCGGGTTGGCAATCGCCGAATACGGGAAGGCCTGACCGACGATGGCCACCGGCACGCCGTTGATCTGTTTCATGACATAGGGCTTGAATACCTGGTCGCCGAAATCGTTGGTGACGATATTCTGGGCGACGAAGTCGATGCCCGCCCGCTTGAAATCATTGTCGATGATCTCGGTCATGCGCTGGGCGCCGTAGGTGCATTCCCAGTGCGAGGTCATGACGTTGACGCCGAGCTGGACACAGGCATCGACCATGTCCTGGCCTTTGCTCCACAGCGCCGTGCCGGAGCCCTGCCAGGTGTCGCCGCCGTCCAGCAGCAAGGCACCGGGACGCTGGCTACGCACCTGATCGACCAGGGTCTTTAGGTGGGCGAAACCGCCGACCTTGCCATACACCTTGGCGGCCTTGCGGAAGTCCAGGTAGGTGAAGGCATGGGCATCGGCCGTACCCGGTTTGATGCCGTAGTTTTTGAGGAACGATTCGCCAACCAGATGCGGCGGGTGGCCGGCCATGGCGCCGACCCCGAGGTTGATGTTGGGCTCGCGGAACCAAATGGGCAGCAGTTGGGCGTGGCAATCGGTGATGTGCATGAAGGACACGTTGCCGATCGGCGGTGCATCGTAATAGTGGGCAGGCAGGCTGCCAGCCAGCACTGAACGGCTATCCAGGACCAGACCGGACGCGGCGGCAGCGGCCAGGACCTGGAGAAATTCGCGGCGACTCATGGACATGGATTACTCCTCACTCGATTCATTTACATTTATCCTCGTTCCGAGAGCGGGGTTTTATAACCCGCTCCCTTTCAAGTCTGACAGACTACCAATGTGGTGTTGCACGTTGTTTGGCATATATGCGAACAAGGAAAGACCAATGCGTCAGACGAAGGTCGGGATGAATCCCG
>PFGT01000068.1:8820-10342 GCA_002782005.1 Hydrogenophilales bacterium CG12_big_fil_rev_8_21_14_0_65_61_21
CCCAATCTGCAAAGGCTTGTATACAAGCGTTCCGAATAGTGCAGCACTACATTAGAAGCGCACCGCTGGCGTCTCGATCTTGAGACCGTTGCCATGCGCATTCATGTAGAGCTCCAGCAGCGCGAATGCCTCGCTACCAACGGGTTGCTTCTCGGCGCGGACGGATTTGAAGCACTGATTGATCCGGGTCTGGGTGCCGATCACCTTGCTGTTGGCCAGACGGTAGGTGGGAAAGCCGTTGGTCTGGCCCTGGGACAGGGTTTGCGCCCGCAGCTTCTGCCCAGGATGGTGGTCATGGCACAGGTTGCAAGCCATGTTGAGATGGCCCGAGCGCGCCTCGAACAGTTTCTTGCCCTGCTCGATAAAGGGCGCCATGGCGCCATCAGTCTGGACATTGACCACCTGGCCGCGGGCTAGATTGCGCACAAAGGTCTCCAGCGCCAAGGCATCGCCGCTTTCATACTTGAGCGGTGCGTTGCCAAGTTGCTCGGTCCACTCGTTGATGATGCGTTGCTGTAGGGTGATGGGGCGCTGGGTCTTGGCATCCAGCACGGGATACTGGGCAATGCGTTTTGGATCGAGCTTCTTGCCGCCCTCACCGTGGCAGGTGGCGCAGGACTTCTCGTTCTTGCCCTTGGTGGAGAACAGCTTCGCGCCCTTGGTCACCGCTTCCATACCAAGGTTCATAAAGTCGTCATCCTGCATCTCTCTGGTTTCCTGCTTGAGTAAGGTGTAGCCGGAGAATACCTCGCCGGAAAACGCGCTGGTGCAGGAAAGGGCGACGCTCAGACCCGCGCCCATAAGCATGGCTGTCTTCAATTTCATCATCGTCCCCTCACTTGAGTGTCATCAGATAGGCCACGACATCCTCTACCTCTTGGGCAGTGAGTATCGTGCGACCCACATATTTCTTCGCCACATTCTTTAACTCGGCGGGGTTCTTGTACATCGGGGGCATGAGGCTGGCTGGGTTGAGCACCTGAATGTCGACGATACGCATACGAATTTCGCCCTCGGTGTAGCGGCTTGCCAGACCGCTCAGGTTTGGCCCGACCTCGCCATGAAAGCCTTCTTCCGGGATGGGTAGCTCGTGACAGGCCAGACAATTGCCCTTGGCGCTGGCAATGGCCAGCTTACGGCCCTTGGCGGGGTCGCCCTTCAGGCCACCTAGCGGTGCCCAAATGGTATGGTCCTTAGTGGCGGTCCAAGCCTTATAGGCCTCGATAGGCGGTTCTTCAGCCATCGAAACCATAGGCAGGCCGAGACATGCCACTGCGGTTAGTACAAGTGATTTTTTTAGCATCATCGGTTTCCTTGTTGCACGCTAACGATCACGGCGCATCGCCGTCCCATATCATGAAACGCCATAGGCGGGCCATGGTCACCGTTCAGCCGGCGCCGTTGCGGCGGGCATGGCCCGCCCTATAGTTTCACGTTAAAGCCTCGCGGCTCAGGCGACAGCGGCCTCGACCGAGTCTTTGCCACCCTTGTTGTCTTCCCAGCTCACCACGACCTTGTCGCC
>PFGT01000066.1 GCA_002782005.1 Hydrogenophilales bacterium CG12_big_fil_rev_8_21_14_0_65_61_21
TCAAGGGCCAGGTTCAATCGCAGTGGGGCAAGCTGACCGACGATCAATTCGACGTGATTGCCGGCAAGCGTGAAGAACTGTTGGGCAAGATTCAGGAAAGCCATGGCATCGGCAAGGATGAAGCCGAACAGCAAATCAAAGACTTTGAAGCGCTAACGAAACATTGAACCCGCTTCCTCTCAAGCGCGGCTCCGGCCGCGTATCACCCTTGCAAGGACCGCAAGCTTGACTGTTCTTCTGGTTCCATCGCTGGCTCTGCCGGCATGCCGTTGCCCACGTTGCGGCGACACGGTGTTCCGTGTGCCGCGACGCGGTTTTGACTTGTTCTTCAGCCACTTCATCCTGGTTTACCGCTATCACTGCGGTTCCCCGGTCTGCAGTTGGGAAGGAAATTTGCGGGTACAGCCAGAAAAACTGCCCTGACCTGATGCGACGAGGGCCACTGCGATGAACGACATCCCGACCACCATCCTGCTCGTCGAAGACGACGTAGCCGATGCCAGGCTAATCCAGGAAGCGCTGACTGGGGCTGGCGGTAGCCGGTTTCATATCGAATGGGTAACACGGCTGTCCGAAGCGCTGGAACGATTGCGCAAGGAAGAGATCGAGGTCATTTTGCTCGACCTGACCTTGCCCGATGCCCAAGGCCTGGAGGTATTCGACCGGGTATTCGAGGCGGCGCCGAATGCGCTGATCATGGTGCTCAGCGCGGCGAACGATGAGGCCATCGCGAACCAGGCCGTGCAGCGCGGCGCGCATGACTATCTGGTCAAAAACCATCTCGATGCGCACTGGTTGCCGCGCGCGCTGCGTTACCTGATCGAGCGCCAGGCAATCCGCGATGCGCTGCGCATCAGCGAAGCGCGCTTCCGCGCGATGGGCGATGCCTCTCCGCTGGGACTCTTCGTCTCCGATGCACAGGGCAGTTGCGTCTATACCAACGCGGCGTATCACACCATCTCGGGACTGAGCTTCGAGCAGGCACTGGGTACCAACTGGAGCATGGCGATCCACCCGGAGGACCGCGAGCGTGTCCTCGCCGAGTGGCGTATCGCCGCGCGGGATCAGGGGCCATTCCAGACCGAGTTCCGTTTCTTGCGGGGCGACGACAGTGTCATCTGGACACGCGTCAACAGCGCCGCCATGCGCGGTGGCACGAAGTCGTTCGGTCTAGTGCAGACGGTGGAGGACATCAGCGAGCGCAAGAAGACGGAGTCCGTGCTGCGTACGGCGGAAGAAGCGATATTCGAGGAAAAGGAACGCGCCCAGGTCACTCTCAACTCCATCGGCGACGCCGTGCTGAGCACCGATCTCCAGGGCAACGTGACCTATCTGAACCGGGTGGCGGAAGCGATGACCGGCTGGTCGCGCCAATCCGCTTTGGGGCGGCCACTGGCCGAAGTGTTCAATATCATCGACGGCAATACCCGCGCGGTTGCGGAAAACCCGGCGCAGCGAGCCATCAGGGAGGATCAGACCGTCGGCTTGGCGGCTGATTGCGTGCTGATTCGCCGCGACGGTTTCGAGTCCGCCATCGAAGATTCCGCGGCGCCGATACATAACCGGGAAGGCCGCGTCATCGGCGCAGTGCTGGTGTTCCGCGACGTCAGCGAATCACGCGCGGTGGCGCAGCGCATGGCGCATCTGGCGCAACATGACTTTCTTACCGGCTTGCCGAATCGGGTGCTGCTGACGGAACGTTGCGCGCAGGCGATTGGCCAGGCCAACCGGCACCATAAACAAGTCGGACTGCTGTTTCTGGATCTGGATTTCTTCAAGCGCATCAACGATTCGCTCGGGCACGCCATTGGCGACCAACTGCTTCAGTCGGTGGCCGACCGTCTGGTTGCGGCGGTGCGAGCGACCGACACGGTATGCCGCCAGGGCGGCGACGAGTTCGTCATTCTGCTGGCGGAAATCGAACAGCCGCTAGATGCGACTTACGTGGCGGAAAAACTGCTCGCCGCCTTCGCCTCGCCACATCTGATCAACGGGCATGAGCTCCATGTCAGCCTCAGCATCGGCATCAGCCTCTATCCGGATGACGGCAACGATGTGGACACCGTGATACAGAACGCAGACACCGCGATGTTTCATGCCAAAGCCAACGGCCGCAACAGCTACCAGTTTTTCCGCGCCGAAATGAACACCAACGCCGTGCGACGGCTGGCCCTCGAAAGCAGTCTGCGTCGCGCCCTCAGGCAGGGCGAGTTTCTGTTGCATTACCAGCCGTAGATCGACATTGCTTCCGGTGCGATGATCGGGGCAGAGGCGCTGATCCGCTGGCAGGACCCTGAACGCGGACTGGTTTCCCCAAGGCTATTTGTGCCGGTTGCGGAAGAGTGCGGTCTTATCGTGCCGATCGGCCGCTGGGTGCTGCGCGAAGCTTGCCGGCAAACCCAGGCTTGGCTCGATGCGGGCCTGCAAGCCGTGCCGGTGGCGGTCAACATTTCCGTACTTGAGTTCAGGCACAAGGATTTTCTCGCAGGCATCGCCCTGATCCTGAAGGAAACCGGGCTAGCGCCCAGCTATCTCGAACTGGAACTGACCGAGGGCATCCTCATGCAGGATGCCGAAACCTCGACCACCCTGCTGCAAGCGCTCAAGGCCATTGGGCTGCGTCTGGCCATCGACGACTTTGGCACCGGCTATTCCAGCCTGAGTTATCTGAAGCGTTTCCCGATCGACACCCTGAAGATCGACCAATCCTTCGTGCGCGACATCGCCAGCGATCCCGGTGACGGGACCATCGTGGCAGCAGTCATCGGCATGGGTCATAACCTCAAGCTGCGCGTCATTGCCGAGGGCGTGGAAACCCAGGCGCAGCTTGATTTTCTCCTGGCCCGGCAATGTGACGAAGGGCAAGGCTTTCTGTGCAGCCATCCCTTGTCCGCCGAAGACTTTGAACGCTTGCTGCTTGCAGGAAAGGCAGTATTTCCACAGCAATCAGCCAGGCTGATCACCGGTTGAGAAAGAACCGCGCGAAAAAGCCACTTCGGCCACTACGCTATGTGCGACAGCGTACCGACAGCACCGGCCATCGCTTCTATCCTGTTCGCAAGGTTTCGCAAATGTGTGCGTTAGAGAAGCCTTTATTCCAACCCTCTGGAGAACCCATCATGAAACAAATCAGTAAATATCTTTCCGCTGTTTTCCTGGCCGTTACGCTGACATCCGTCGTCGGTTGCGCATCGACTTCGCAGAAGGAAGGCACTGGCCAGTACTTCGACGACAGCGTCATCACCACAAAAGTGAAGGCGGCCATATTCGATAACCCCACGACCAAGGCCACCGAGATCAACGTCGAGACCTTCAAGGGCGTGGTGCAACTGAGCGGCTTCGTCAGCTCGCAGGATGCGGCGAACCGGGCGATCGAGCTAGCGCGCGGCGTCAGCGGCGTTAAAGGCGTCACCAACGACATGCGCCTCAAGTAAGCGATCTTTGATCTCAAGCTGCGGCCGGACTTCAAGTCCGGCCGCAGCCGTTTGGGGGCAGTTATGCGGCCTGAAATCGACAGTTGGCATGAAATCTCGCCTACACACTGGGCCAGGCGTCTAAAGATCATTTCGATCAAGTCGCTGAGCGCCTGGATCGACCACCGGGGGGACAGCAAAGGTGCCGCGCTGGCGTTCTATACCTTGTTCTCCATGCTGCCCATTCTGGTGCTAGCTATCGCGATCGCCGGCTACTTTTTCGGCGCCGAAGCGGCCCAGGGCCCTCCCGTTTGAAGTCAAACAGACAGCCGCCCAAAACGACAGAACATGGATGTCAAACGTAAGGCCTGACCTCTATGCCCTCTCGCCTTCATAGACGCAGCCCGAGCTAGCCGTTTCCCGAATGATGATCTTGGCGAGGCCGGGTAGCATGGGCTTGAGCCGGTCCCAGATCCAGATGGCCAGCCGCTCGCTGGTGGGGTTGTCCAGGCCGGGTACGTCGTTGAGGTAGCGGTGGTCGAGCGCGGCCTTGACTGGCGCCCAGGCGACCTCGACCTCGGCAAAATCCGTCACCCAGCCAAGCGTTTCATCCAGCGGTCCGCTGAGATGCACTTCCACCTGAAACGAATGGCCGTGCACCCGCGCGCAGGGGTGTTCGGCCGGCAGATTCGGCAGGCGGCGGGCGCTTTCCAGGTGGAATATGTTGAAGATGTCCATGGCGGCTCCAATGTAAAAAGCCGGGCTCGGCCCGGCTTTTTGGCTGATCGCGTGGCGAATCAGGACTTTTTGCTTTGTTCCACCATCTTGTGGATGATCGGCTCCAGGATGACCTCCATGGCCATGCCCATCTTGCCGCCGGGCACCACCAGATTATTGCGCCGGGACATGAAGGAGTCGTGGATCATATTCAGCAGATAAGGGAAGTCCACGCCCTTGGGGTCACGGAAGCGGATCACCACCATGCTCTCGTCCGCAGTCGGGATGTCGCGGGCGATGAACGGGTTGGAGGTGTCGACCATGGGCACCCGCTGGAAGTTGATATCGGTCTCCGAAAATTGTGGGGTGATGTAATTCACATAATCCGGCATCCGGCGCAGGATGGTATCGACGATGACCTCGGCCGAATAACCGCGCTCGGTGGCGTCGCGCTGAATCTTTTGAATCCACTCCAGGTTGACCACCGGCACGACCCCGACACCGAGATCGACGTGCTGCGGCATATTGACCTTATCGGTCTTGACCAGGCCATGCAGACCCTCATAGAACAGCATATCGGTGGGGGTCGGCAGGTCTTCCCAGGGGGTAAATTCGCCGGCCTTCAACTTGGTGCCCAGGCGGGCGTTGAGCTGGACAGCCTCTTCATCACTGTGAATGTAGTAGCGCCGCTTGCCGCCGCCGGTGCGGCCATAGGTCTTGAACAGGTCGGCGAGCGCATCGAAGTGGTTGGCCTCTGGGCCAAAATGGCTGAGATGCTTGTTGCCCAGGGCATCGGCCTTCTTGATGGCCTCCTTGTATTCGGTGCGGCTCAGGCTGTGAAAGCTGTCGCCCTCGATAACCGCGGCGGTTAGCTTTTCACGGGTGAAGATGTGCTCGAAAGCGCGCTTAACGGTAGTAGTACCGGCGCCCGACGAACCCGTGACGACCACGACAGGATGCTTTTTAGACATTTGCTGCTCCCTCCAGACGGATAACGAAAACTGCATGTCGGAAGAGTATATCCGCCAGTAACCCGCCATGTCACCGGCGGGGCCGATATAATCTTGCCATTACTCAATAACATCCTTGTATATGGACGCCATTTACCGCCCGGAGATCATCGAGCCGGAGGCCCAGCGACACTGGGACGAAAAGCAGGCCTTCAAGGCCATGGAAGACACGAGCAAGCCCAAGTATTACTGCCTGTCCATGTTTCCGTATCCGTCCGGAAAACTGCACATGGGCCATGTGCGCAACTACACCATCGGCGACGTGTTGGCCCGCTACCACCGCATGAAGGGTTTTAATGTCCTCCAGCCGATGGGCTGGGACGCCTTCGGCCTGCCGGCCGAGAATGCCGCCATCGCCAACGATGTCGCCCCGGCGGGCTGGACCTACGCCAACATCGACTACATGCGCGGGCAGTTGAAACGCCTGGGCCTGGCGGTCGATTGGTCGCGCGAGCTGGCCACCTGCAAGCCGGATTATTACCGCTGGGAACAATGGCTGTTCACCAAACTGTTTGAGAAGGGCGTCATCTACAAGCGGATGGCGACGGTGAACTGGGACCCGGTCGATCATACTGTGCTGGCCAACGAGCAGGTCATCGACGGCCGTGGTTGGCGAAGCGGCGCGTTGGTCGAAAAGCGCGACATCCCGATGTATTTCTTCCGCATCACAGACTATGCCGAAGAGTTGTTGAGCGGCCTGGACGACCTGCCTGGCTGGCCCGAGCGGGTCAAGACCATGCAGCGCAACTGGATCGGCAAGAGCTTCGGCGTCGAGATTCACTTTCCGCTCAACGAGCGCCACCAGGCCGGCGATGAGGCGCTCAAGGTCTTCACCACCCGTGCCGACACCTTGTACGGCGTCACCTATGTCGCCGTCGCCGCCGAGCACCCGCTGGCGACTCGGGCCGCCGCGACCAATCCGCAACTGGCCTCGTTCATCGCCGAATGCAAACAGGGCAGCGTCGCCGAGGCCGACATGGCGACCATGGAAAAGCGGGGCATGGACACCGGCATCAAGGTCTACCACCCGTTCACCAATGAGCCGGTGCCGGTCTGGGTCGCCAACTACGTTCTGATGGGCTACGGCGAAGGCGCAGTGATGGCGGTGCCGGCCCACGACGAGCGCGACTTCGCCTTTGCGCAGAAGTACGGTCTTGCCATCAAGCCGGTGATCAAACCGGTCGCGGACGAACTGGAACTGCCGCTTGCCCAGGCTTACACCGAATACGGCGTGTTATTCGATTCCGGCGACTTCTCCGGCTGCACGTCCGAAGATGCCATCGACAAGATCGCCGTGGTGCTGAAGGCGCTGAACCTCGGCGAGCGTCGCACCACCTACCGTTTGCGCGACTGGGGCATTTCGCGCCAGCGCTACTGGGGCTGCCCGATCCCGATCATCCACTGCCCAAGCTGCGGCGACCTGCCGGCGCCGGAGGACCAGTTGCCGGTCGTGCTGCCCGAGGATGTGAAGATCGACGTCGGCTCGCCGCTCAAGCGGATGCCGGAGTGGTCGAACTGCGTCTGCCCGAAGTGCGGCGGCAAGGCCGAGCGCGAGACCGACACCATGGACACCTTCGTCGAGTCGTCCTGGTATTACGCCCGCTATGCCTGCCCCGACCTGGCCACCGGGATGCTGGACGGCCGCGCCAACTACTGGCTGCCGGTCGACCAGTATATCGGTGGCATCGAACACGCCATCCTGCACCTGCTCTACGCCCGCTTTTTCCACAAACTGATGCGGGACGAGGGCTTGGTAAGCACGGACGAGCCGTTCGCCAACCTGCTCACCCAGGGCATGGTGATCGCCGACACCTATTACCGCGACCTGCCCGATGGCAAGAAGCAATGGCTCAACCCCGCCGACGTGAAACAACGCGACGGCGTATGGGTGCTCAAGGCCGATGGCTTGCCGGTGTTGGCGGGCGGTTCGGAAAAGATGTCCAAGTCGAAGAACAACGGCGTCGATCCGCAGTCGCTCATTGACCGCTACGGCGCCGACACCGCACGCCTGTTCATGATGTTCGCGGCGCCGCCGGAACAGTCGCTGGAGTGGAGTGACGCCGGCGTCGAGGGCGCCAACCGTTTCCTGCGCCGGTTGTGGAAGGCCGTGTACGACCACGTGGAAGCGGGCATCGTCAAGGCTTACGCGGGCGGCGACCTGCCGGCCGCCGCCAGGGATTTCCGCCGCCAGTTGCACCAGACCATTGCCAAGGTCACCGACGACATCGAGCGGCGCCGCCAGTTCAACACCGCCATCGCCGCCATCATGGAGCTGATGAACGCCATGGCCAGGCTTGAAGGTGAGGACTTGCTCACCCGCAGCGTCAAGCAGGAGGCCATGGAGGCTATCGTCTTGATGCTGGCGCCGATCGTGCCGCATATCTGCCGCGTCCTGCTCAAGGCGCTCAAGCCAGGTGCTTGCCTGATCGGCTCGCCCTGGCCAACGGTTGACGAAGCGGCCCTGGTGCAGAACGAGATCGAGCTGATGTTGCAGGTCAACGGCAAGCTGCGCGGCAAGCTCAAGGTTGCGGTGGATGCCGCCAAGGACGCCATCGAGCAAATCGCTCTGGCCAGTCCGGAGGCCCGGAAACATATGGCAGGCCAGCCGGCCAAAAAGGTGGTGGTGGTGCCTGGCCGGCTGGTCAATATCGTGGTTTGAGGAACACACCATGCACCGTGCGGCGTTAAAGCTACTGACCATCCTGGGCGTGGCCCTGTTGGCTGGTTGCGGCTTCCAGTTACGCGGCCAGGCCGCATTACCGTTTGACAACGCCTATGTCGATGCCAAACCGGATAGCGCGGTGGCGGCGCTATTACGCAATCAATTGGCCTTGCGCTCGAAACTGGCCGCCAGGCGCGACCGCGCCAAAATCATCGTCAAGCTGGCCGACGAATCCCAGACCAAGACCATCCTGACGCTGTCCAGCGCCGGCAAGGCCCAGGAGTATCGGCTGGTCCACAAGGTCACCGTTTCGGCCAGCGACCCCGACGGCAACGAAATACTCTCGCCCACGCCGATCCAGCAAAGCCGTGATTTTTCCTACAACAGCCAGCAGGTATTGGCGGGAGACTCGCTGGAGGCCTCGTTGAACCAGACCATGAACGAGGATACCTTGCACCAGATCATGCGCCGCCTGGCATTTGCCCATAAACCATGAAGCTGCGTCCCGAACAGTTGCCCGGCGCCCTGGCCAAAGGTCTGACCGGTGTCTACGCCATTTGCGGCGACGAGGCGCTGCTGACCGACGAGGCCGCCGCCCTGGTTCGTGACGCGGCGCGCAAGGCCGGCGTGGCCGAGCGGCAATCGTTCCAGGTCGAGACCGGATTCAACTGGGGCGCCTGGCTGGCCGGCTTCGATTCACTATCCCTGTTCTCCGCCCGCCAGTTGATCGAATTGCACCTGCCCACCGGCAAGGCGGGCATCGAGGGCGGCAAAACGCTCGAAGCCTGGTGCAAGCAGCCGCCGCCCGACACGATTCTGATGGTGCTGCTGCCGCGCGCCGACCGGGCCATGCAGCAAACGAAATGGTATGGCGCGCTGGACAAGTCGGGCATTACCGTGCACATCACGCCACCGACGCCGGAACAACTGCCGGCCTGGATCGGCGCCCGACTGGGCCGCTACGGCCTGAAGGCGGATCGCGAAACACTGGCCTTCCTGGCCAGCCGGGTAGAGGGCAACCTGCTCGCCGCCCACCAAGAGATAGAGAAACTGGCACTGTTGCTGCCGCCCGGCGAATTGAGCCTGGAAGATGCGCGTAATGCGGTAACCGACGTGGCGCGCTACGATGCCAGCGACCTGCCTGACGCCTTCCTGAAGGCCGATGCGACGCGTTACTGTCGTATCATCGACGGTCTGGAAGCCGAAGGCGAAACCCCAATCCTCGCCCTGTGGCTGCTGAGCCAGGAGCTGCGCACCCTGTATCGGCTGGCCGCTGGCGTTCAGGCCGGCGAGGCATTGTCCGGCCTGATGCGGGAAAACCGGGTCTGGGACAGCCGGCAAGCGCTGGCGGCCCGGGCCGTCAAGCAATACAAGGTCGCCGACCTGGGTTTGGCCTTGCGGGTCGCCAGCCGGATCGACCGGGCCAACAAGGGCCTGCTGCAAGAAAGCGGTTGGGCGATGTTGAAACAACTGGGCTTGGGCTTGATGGCCAAGACCCCTTTGAAAGATGAGTACCGATATGGATATTAAGTCATACATGGAAACCCTGGGCCGTCAGGCCCGCGCCGCCGCTACCGAGATGGCGCGCGCGCCCACCCGCGCCAAGAACGATGCCCTGATCGAACTGGCGCGGCGATTGCGCGCGGCGGGCGCGCCGCTGCAACAAGCCAATAACCAGGACATCGTCGCCGCCGAGACCGCCGGCCTGGCCACGCCGATGGTGGATCGCCTGCGGCTGACCGAAAAGGTCATCGACACCGTGGCCGAAGGCTGTGAACAACTGGCCGCCATGCCCGACCCGATCGGCGAAATGACCGGCATCAAACGCCAGCCAAGCGGTATCAGCGTCGGGCAAATGCGCGTCCCGCTGGGTGTCTTCGGCATGATCTACGAAAGCCGGCCGAATGTGACCATCGAGGCCGCGTCGCTGGCCATCAAGAGCGGCAACGCCTGCATCCTGCGCGGCGGCTCGGAGGCCATCCAATCCAATCTGGCGCTCTGGAAGCTGGTGCAGCAAGCCCTGGTGGCGGCCGGCCTGCCGATCAACACGGTGCAACTGGTCGAAACCACCGACCGCGCGGCGGTGGGCGAGCTGATTACCCTGCCCCAATTTGTCGATGTGATCGTACCGCGCGGCGGCAAGGGCCTGATCGAGCGCATCAGCAAGGAAGCCAAGGTGCCGGTCATCAAGCACCTGGATGGCAACTGCCACACCTATGTCGATGCCGAGGTCGATATCGGGCAGGCGCTGGTGGTCACCGACAACGCCAAGACCCAGAAATACAGCCCCTGCAACGCCACTGAATCGCTGCTGGTACATGAACATTCGGCCGCCGCCTTCCTGCCCCGCATCGGCGCGATCTTCGCCGCCAAGGGCGTCGAGATGCGCTGCGACCCGGCCGCCAAGACCATCCTGAACGCGGTGCCCGGCGCCAAGCTGACGGACGCCAGCGAAGCAGACTGGTCGACCGAATATCTGGCGCCGATCATCAGCATCAAGATCGTCGGTAGCCTGGATGAAGCCATCGCCCACATCAACCGCTACAGCTCGCACCATACCGACGCCATCCTGACCACCAATCATCCCAACGCCATGCGCTTCCTGCGCGAGGTCGATTCCAGCTCGGTGATGGTCAACGCTTCGACCCGCTTCGCCGATGGCTTCGAATATGGCCTGGGCGCCGAGATCGGCATCTCCACCGACAAGATCCACGCCCGTGGGCCGGTCGGTCTGGAAGGCCTGACCAGCCAGAAGTGGGTGGTGCTGGGTGACGGCCATATACGACGGTGAGGAGGGAACATTTTACCCATCGGCCTGCTCGGCGGCACCTTCGACCCGATCCACTATGGCCACCTGCGCCTGGCCGAGGAACTGGCCGATGCCCTGGGACTCGATACGGTGCGTTTCCTGCCCACCGGTACGCCGGCCCATCGCGACCGGCCGTTGGCCTCGGCCGCTCATCGGCTGGCGATGGTGAAGCTGGCCATCGCCGACAATCCACGCTTCGTCCTCGATGAACACGAGGCCCACAAGACCGCGCCGTGCTATATGGTGGATACCCTGACCACACTCCGCTCGGAGGTCGGCGCGACAACGCCCATCATCCTGTTTCTGGGCGCCGATGCCTTTGCCGGATTGACCGCCTGGCATCACTGGCGACGTCTGTTCGACCTGGCCCATCTGGCCGTTGCCCGCCGTCCAGGCGATGGCGGCGAAACCTGGCAAACGAGCCTGCCGGCCGAGCTGGCCGGCGAATTGGCTGCCCGCCTGGCTAGCGAGCCGAGTACCCTACGCGCCTCGCCGGCCGGCCGGATCGTTGTCGATACCGTCACCCAACTGGCTATCGCCGCACGGCAAATCCGGGCGCTTTGCGCCGCCGGCCTGGAGCCCCGCTATTTGCTGCCGGACGCCGTGCTGGATTACATCAACCAAAATCGTTTGTACCGTTGAAGGATATTAATGAACGCCGCTGAAACCACCCGCATTGCCGTCGCCGCCCTGGAAGAGATCAAGGGCAAGGACATCACCGTCCTTCAGGTCGGCCACCTCACCCCCTTGTTCGAGACCATGATTATCGCCACCGGCGATTCCAGCCGGCAGGTGAAGGCGCTGGCCGACAACGTGCGGGAAAAGATCAAGGAAGCAGGTGGCGCCGTGCTCGGCACCGAAGGTGAAAATGCCTCGGAATGGGTACTGGTGGATGCCGTCGACGTGATCGTCCACGTCATGCACCCCGTGGCCCGGCAACACTACAACCTGGAAGAACTCTGGGGCGCCGCAGCCAAGGCGCGCGCCGCATAACCCGGAACCCTCGGTTGGCCACACCTGAATCCTGGCTACAGAGATGCGCGGGCCGCTAGAAAGTCCATAGATCGGCGCCAGTCAGATTGTCCGCTGCTTACTTGGCAGTAATTTACAGCGCCGTCGCGACTTCCCTGAAACTGTTCAAACCCGCCTCAAGGTTTTCAATAATTTCCAAGGCCAGCACATCAGGTTCGGGCAGGTTATCCAGATCGGCAAGGTTCTTGTCCTTCAGCCAGAAAATATCCAGACTGGTCTTGTCGCGCGCGATGATTTGCTCGTAGCTGAATTTGCGCCAGCGGC
>PFGT01000067.1 GCA_002782005.1 Hydrogenophilales bacterium CG12_big_fil_rev_8_21_14_0_65_61_21
ACGCCGCCGGCGCCCTTCAATATCTGTCTACGTTGGTGATTCATTTATTTTCCTTTCAGTTAAATGAGTTGTGAAATTAGTCGCGTTGGCTAGGCGATGCGACCGGGTAACCGTTGGATAGCGCGGTCAGGAAGACTTCGAGATCGGTGTATTCCGGACTGCCGATCTTGAGCGGCTGCACGCCGGAGTTACGGTTGCATTCGGTGAGGCGTATGTGCAGCGATTGCAGTTCGTTCTTTGAACGCCAGGTTGGCCAGTGCGAGGCATCACCATAATGAGTGGTCGGGGTCTGCCCGCGCAGGTTCTTACCAACCAGGGTAACGTGGCAGGTAGCACAGGAGAAGTTGGTCCAACCGGCCTTCATGTGAAATAACCTCTTGCCGCGCTCGAAGGAGCCTTTCAGCGGTCCCTTGGTGACATTGATATTGATCGGCATACCGTTGCTGAAGGCGGTGATGTACGTGGAAACTGCGGTGTTGTCGTAGCTGCCGTTTTCCAGTTTCATGCCTTGCTTGGCCGCGCAGTACTCGATCTTGGCTTCCATGCCGACGATGCTGCCCATGGCCTTATCCATACGCGGATAAGTCAGGCGCAGGCCCTTGAGGCCACCTTTTTTTGCACCCATGCAGTTAGCGAAATCACCCTTGGCATTGAGTTGCTTGTAGAGTTCCTCGCCTCGGTCCTGCGCTACGTGGCCGCCATGCAGATTGCCGTCGAAGGGCGCTTCGCGGTATTTCCAGTTGACCGTCCAGAATTCAGTCAGACTGCTGGCCCGTTTCGGGTCGATCTTGGCGTTGTCCTGCCAATATTGGTAGGTATTGCTGAACCTGGCGTCGTCGCTGGCCTTGGGGTTGTTGCCGTAATTGATATAGGGGGTGTATTCACGGTAGGTCGCATCGGTGGTCTTGCTGGCGGCGGCACAGACGGGCAGGCCGAGCGCACCGACCAGGGTGAGCGCGAGGGTTAGGCTGGTAATTTTCATGATATTCCTCCGTGGCTCACTTCAAGGATTGCAGATAGGCGACGATGTCGCGGATTTCCTGATCGGATAGCGCGCCGTTAGTACCGAAGGGCGGCATCACCGTGGCCGGGTTGGCGACCCGGCGGTCCCATACTTGCTGGTACATGTTGGCATCGGAGTAGCGCCAGGTACCCGAGTTCAACAAGGCCGGTCCGCCGCTGCCAGGCTGGGGGTCGCCGGGCAGGGCATGGCAGGCCCAGCAGTTGCCTTTCTGGTTATTCATCGCCAGCTTCTTGCCGTTGTCCGCGTTGCCGTTGAGTGCGCCTTGCAGCGATACCGTTTCCGGTTTCTTGGCTGAACGATGGTCCTGATAACTGAGGCTGGGCCAGCGTGACAAGTCCTGGCGATGTTCGTTGTATTTGACCACGCCGCTATTTGTGACCGGTTTCGGCCAGATGGTTTTGTTTTTCGTGCTGGTGTCGTACAGGAAATTCGCCGCCTGTGCATCGGCAGCCTGGGCGAGTGGGACGCCGTACAGCGCGCCAATAGCCGCCAGGGCAAGCAGGTTTTTTTTCATTCCAAGGTCTCCTCAGTAAATTATGGCCGAAAGGTCTAGCCATTATTTTTAGCTAAAGCAGGACTTGTGCCAGTGTCTTTGATGTGCTTTAAGTTGCTGTTTTAATTTATATTTACCGCCTCGTGTCAGCGTGAGCGGTTGGGCTATGGGTCGGATTGGCTCAATCCAAAAAACAGCTAGGTCGTTTTGACCTAGTCGTCTTCCTGCTGGGCCAACTTGCGTAACAGCGTCTTGTAGCCGATGGCCAGCATCCGGGCGGCTTCCGATTTATTGCCGCTGGTCTGCTCCAGCACCGACTGGATGTAGCGCAGTTCCATTTCCGCCAGGGTCGCGGGCCGTCCCGTTCCGGCCTCTGGCGCTGGCGCGCCAGCCTGCCAGCTGCGGCCACCCAGACGCTCGGGCAACAGACTCATGGGCGCCTCGACAGCGTTTTCCGGACATAGTATGACCGCTTGTTCGACGGCGTTTTCCAGTTCCCGCACGTTGCCCGGCCAATCGGCGGTGGCTAGGGCCAATTGGGCATCCGGCGCCATTTGCCGCACCCGGCGACCGTGGGCTCGGGCATAGCGCTGGACGAAAAAGTCGGCCAGTGCGGCAATGTCCTCGCGCCGCTCGCGCAGGGCCGGCAGGCGGACATGAAGGACGTTGAGGCGATGGAACAGGTCGCGCCGAAACGCGCCCTCGGCCACTCGTTGTTCCAGTGCCACGTTGCTGGCCGCCAGCAGGCGAATATCGACCTCATATTCGCAGTCGGCGCCCAAGGGCCGTACCCGGCGCTCCTGCAACACGCGCAACAGCTTGGCCTGAATGCGCGTGCTCATGGCGTTGATCTCGTCGAGAAACAGGCTACCGCCGTGGGCCTCGCGGATGAGGCCGGCGCGGTCGCGGCTGGCGCCGGTAAAGGCGCCCTTGGCATGGCCGAACAGTTCCGCCTCGGCCAGCTCATCGGGGATAGCCGCTACGTTGAGGGCGACGAACGGCCCCTGGCCGCTGTGCAGGGCGCGGGCCACCAGCTCCTTGCCGGTGCCGGACTCGCCTTCGATCAGCACACTGGCGCGGGCGGCCCGAACCTGCGCGATCCAGTCGCGCAGGCGGCGCATGACCGGACTGTCGCCCAGCAGGGCGTTGAGGTCGCCATCGCGGGCGCGCGCCGCGCGGCACAGGGCGGCCTGGCGGTCGCGGTTGTCGGCCTCGCGCCGGGCCTTGGCCAGCATCAGCTCGACCGACTCCAGGCCGAACGGCTTGGCGAGAAAGTCGAAGGCGCCGGCCTTTACCGCCGCTACCGCGTTGTCCAGACTGGCGTGGGCGCTGACCACGATCACCGGCAGTTCCAGGTCGAAGGCGTGCGCGGCGCGCAGCACGTCAAAGCCATCCAGGCCCGGCATCATGAGGTCGGTGAGCACTAGGTCGGGCCGGCTCTCGGTCAGTAGACCGGGCAGGTCGGTCGGCGCGGTCTCCACCCGCACCCGGTGCGCGCCGCAGGCCTGGATAAGTCGCGCCAGCAAGGCTGCCACGTCGGGCTCGTCCTCAACCAGCAGGATGGACAGTGGGCGTTCTGACGTGAGTGGCGCTTCCGGGGTAGACATGGTTTAAAGTTAGGCCATCTATGTGAATAAGCTACGATTTTGCCATGAGCGAGCAAGCCCTGACGTCGCCCGCCGTTTTTTCCTCGCCGTCGCGCGGCGTCTGGCGTCATTCGCTGCTCTTCGCCCTGCTGGCGGCGACGGCAGTGAGCGTGCTGATCACCAGCGCCTTGCTCTACCTTGGCATCGACCGCGTGGTCAGCCAGCAATTCGCTCACCTGCGCAGCGAGCGACTGGCCAATGCCGAGCGGCTGGTGCGCGACGGTATGCGGCGCGAACTGGACGCACTGGGTAACCTGGGCGATCTGCTCGGCAACGATGCCGAGCTCAACAACGCGACCTACTATCACCTTTACCTGGATGGCGAGGTGGAACACCCAGTCGCCGCCGTTCGGCGCATCGCCGAGGGCTTCCATCTCGACGCGGTGCGCCTCTGGGACACCGGCGGTCGCCTTATCGCCGCCGCTCCCGCCGCTCAGGAATTGCCTATCTCGCCACCCACTGACCCGGAGCAGGCGCTGGCGCGGGTGGTCTGGATGGACGGTCAGCCCTGGCTCACCGCCCAGCAGCCCCTGGCGCGGGCGGGCAACAGCATGGCAGTCCTGTTCATCGGTCGGCCGCTGACCGGCGTCCTGGCCAACATCTTTCCGGCTGGTGGCGAGGTTAGCGTGCGTATCGCCCGCCCCGATCAGCCGGCTCAGGGACTGCGCGTGGCGCTGGACGGGGTGGCCGGCCAGCCGGTCTGGCTCGACGTGGCGGTCGAGGATAGCGCCGGTCGGGCGTTGGCCAGGGTGAAGCGGCTGCTGCTCTGGCTGATGCCGACATCGGTGGCGCTGCTCATGTTCCTGCTGGGCTTGACCTTGCATCGCCAACTGCGGCCCTTGTCGGAGCTGACCCACGCTGTGGCGCGGGTCGGTCGCGGCGAGTTGACGCCCGTGGCGGCGCGCTCCGGCGAGGACGAGATCGCCCGCCTGGTACGCGCCTACAATGATATGACCGCCGACCTGGCCCGCCTGCGCGATGTCGAGCGCCGCCTGCACCAGCAGGAACGCCTGTCCGCCATCGGCCGCATGGCCGCTCGCGTTGCCCATGACATAAACAACCCATTGTCGGTGGTGCGCGGCGTGGCGGAACTCATGGAAAAGCAGTCCGAACGCGCCGCCGACGCCCAGGCGAAGGCGGACGCCGGCCTCATCCTGCACCACATCCAGCGCTGCCAGCGCACGGTGGAACAACTGCTGGCCTATGGCCGGCCGGTGCGACTAGTCGCCGAGCGCCACGACCTCAACCGGCTATGCGCCGAGATGACGGCGCGCTGGCAATCCGCGCACCCAGAGACGAATCTAAGCTTCGTTCCCACCGCCGCGCCCCTCCCGGTCGAGGTGGATGCTCTGCAACTGGAACGGGTCATGGACAACCTGCTCGACAATGCCCGCGCCGCCGGCGCGCCGGTCTGGGTGACGTTGGCGGTTTGCGAGGGAGCCGGGCGCTGGGCAGAAATCCGGGTACGGGATGCCGGTCCCGGTTTTTCGGCCGAGGCCCGCAGCCACCTGTTCGAGCCCTTTTACACCACCAAACGTGGCGGCAGCGGCCTGGGTCTGGCCAGTTGTCTGGCCATCGTCGAGGCCCATGGCGGCGAGATGGCCTTGGGCGATGGACCGGGCGGTGAGGTGGTGGTGCGCCTGCCCGCGCTTTCGGATAGTCTGTGAGCATGAAAACCAAATCTCTGCCTAAAGCCATCCTGGCGGCTTGCGCGTTGTTGCTCTCCCTGTCCGCCCAGGCAGGGAAGATCACTGTCGCGGCAGCGGCCGATCTCAAGTTCGCCATGGACGAGATCGTCACCATCTTCAAACAGGCCAATCCTGGCGACGAAGTGGTTGTGATCTATGGCTCGTCGGGCAAGTTTCACACCCAGATTCGGCAGGGCGCACCCTATGACCTGTATTTTTCCGCCGACATCGCGTTTCCGCGCGAGTTGGCGAAAAGCGGTTTCGCCGCCGCCACGGTAAAACCCTACGCTTTAGGCCGTATTGTGCTGTGGAGCGCAAACCTGGACGCCAGCCGGATGACGCTGGCCAACCTCACTGATGCCAAGATCACCCGCATCGCCATCGCCAACCCCAAACACGCGCCTTATGGCAAGCGGGCCGAGGAAGCCTTGCGTTCCTCTGGGCTATGGGAGAAGGTCGATCCCAAGCTGGTCTATGGCGAAAACATCGCCCAGACCGCGCAGTTTGTGCTGACCGGCAATGCCCAGGTCGGCATCGTCGCCCTGTCGCTGGCGGTCAATCCCGAACTGTCCAGCAAGGGCGGCTACTGGCTGATTCCGGATAACCTCCATAAGCCGCTGGAGCAGGGCTTCATCATCACCAAACGGGCCGAAGGCAATGCAGTTGCCAAGCGCTTTGCCGATTACCTGGACAGCAAACCGGCCCGCGCCGTGATGACCCGGTACGGCTTCGTCCTGCCCGGCGAAACCGCTAGAAAATAAGACCCGCTATGCTGACCGATAGCGACCTGCAAGCTTTATGGCTGACCGCGCGCCTGGCCGGTATCGTCACCGCGATCCTGCTATTGCTGGGTACGCCCATCGCCTGGTGGCTGGCGCGCACCAAGGCGTGGTGGAAGGGGCCGGTCGGCGCGGTAGTGGCGCTGCCATTGGTGTTGCCGCCCTCGGTACTGGGCTTTTACCTGCTGCTGGCGATGGGGCCGCATGGCCCGGTGGGACAACTCACCCAAACGCTGGGCATCGGGCTGCTGCCCTTCACCTTTTGGGGGCTGGTCATTGCCTCGGTGTTCTACTCGTTGCCATTCATGGTGCAGCCGCTGCAAACCGCCTTCGAGGCGGTGGGCGACCGGCCGCTGGAAGTGGCCGCCACGTTGCGCGCTTCGCCGCTTGATGCCTTTTTTACCGTGGCTGTGCCCTTGGCCGGGCCGGGTTTCCTGACCGCTTCGGTACTGACCTTCGCACACACCGTCGGCGAGTTCGGCGTGGTGTTGATGATCGGCGGCAACCTGCCCGGCGTGACTCGCGTGGCCTCGGTGCAAATCTACGATTATGTCGAGGGGCTGGAGTATTCGGAGGCCCACCGTCTCGCGGCGGTGATGCTGATCTTTTCCTTCCTGGTGTTGCTGGCCATGTATGCCTGGCGCCCGAATTCAAGGACGGAAACCTGACGTGGCGGGCATCGAAGCGCGTTTCCGTCTCGACTGGCCGGAGTTTAGCCTCGATGTTGATCTGGACTTGCCAGGCCGGGGCATTACCGCGCTGTTCGGCCATTCCGGCTCGGGCAAGACCACGCTGCTGCGCTGCATCGCCGGCCTGGAACGGGCGCCACGGGGGCGACTCGGCGTCAATGGCGAGGTCTGGCAGGACGCGGGGCGCTGGCTGGCGCCCCACAAACGCTCCATAGGCTATGTGTTCCAGGAGGCGAGCCTGTTCCCGCATCTCTCGGCGCTGGGTAATCTGCGCTACGGCCTGCGCCGGATGGTCGATGCACGGCGGGTAAATCTGGACCAGGCCATCGAGTTGCTGGGCATTGGCTACTTGCTCGACCGGAAACCGGACCGGCTGTCCGGCGGCGAACGTCAGCGCGTCGCCATTGCCCGTGCCTTGGCGGTCAGTCCTCGTCTGTTGTTGATGGATGAGCCGCTGGCCTCGCTGGACGTGCAGCGCAAGCAGGAAATCCTGCCCTATCTGGAACGCCTGCATAACGAGCTGGACATCCCGATGCTCTATGTCAGCCATTCACCGGACGAGGTGGCGCGGCTGGCCGACCATCTGGTGGTCATGGATGGCGGCAGGGCCATGGTCAGCGGCCCGCTTGCCGAGATGCTTACCCAGCTCGATTTGCCGATCCGGCTGGCTGAGGATGCGGGGTCTGTGCTCGATACCACCGTTACCATGGTCGATGCCGCATGGCACCTGGCGCGGGTGGACTTCTCAGGCGGCAGCCTGTGGCTACGCGACAACGGCCTGCCGGTGGGCGGTCGGGCGCGGGTTCGGGTGTTGGCGCGGGACGTGAGCCTGGCGTGTGAGCGACCGGGCACGAGCAGCATTCAGAACGTGCTGCAAGGCGTGGTGGAGGCGATAGCCGACGATGAACACCCAGGGCTTGCCTTGGCGCGTATCCGGGTGGGAGATGCGCTCTTGATGGCCCGCTTGACCAAGCGCGCGATAGCGACCCTGAACATCGCCGTCGGGCAGCCGGTCTGGTTGCAAGTGAAGTCGGCCGCCCTTATGGAGTAGGGGCGAGCGGCCGGGAAACTTCAAACCCAGCGGGCCGGCCGGTAGTTTGCCTCTTCGGTGGACACTGGGGCCAGGGCGCGGGCGATGATGGCTGTACCTTTCGGGCTATAGAGGAAATCGAAGAAGGGCCGCATGGTGTCGGCCTCCCAACGACGGTAGACCACCGACAACGGGCCGGTGAGCGGGTAGGCGGATGCCTGGCTGGGCAATGCGCCATCCACCTTCAGCACCTTGAGCCGGCCAGCCTCGACCAGTGGCTTGGCGAATACCCAGCTCACCAGGCCGAGGCCGCCCCGGTAACGCGACACGATATCGACGATCTGCTCGTCGCGCTCCACGAACAAGCCGCGCGGCGTCCAGCCGGGGTGGTTGTCGAGCAATAGCTGGCGCACCGGCTCGAAATAGTCCGGACAGTGCTTGCGCACCACCAGGGCGATGGCCCTATTCTCGCCGCCCAGCTCCCGCCAATAGGTCAGCTTGCCGCGCGCCACGGCGCGTAGTTGTTCGTGGCTGACCGAGGCGACTGGGTTGTCGGGATGCGTCACGACCGCCTTGAGATCGCGCGCCACCAATAGCCAGGGCATGTCTTCGGCGCGCGAGCCGGGTACTGGGCAGCACAGCCCGCCCAGGTCGGCGCTGCCCCGCCGCACCGTGGCGATGCCGTCGTCGCAGTCGCCGCCGCTTACCGTGACCCGGTAGCCTTTAGGCCCGCGATAGGCGGCGGCCAGATCGCGGAAGGCGCCATGGGCGAGGGTGTGGGTGCCTTGATAGCGCAACTCGCCAGGCGCATGCGGCGTCATGGCCGCCGGAATGATCGCGTCGGGCCTGGTGCGGCAGGTGCTGGCGGCCAATAGGGCATCGATACGGTCCAGTGCCGGCACATCGGCGCGTCCCGACCCGGGACCGAGCAAGGCCAGGGAAGTAAGCAGGAAATCACGGCGGGTTGGCATCTGGGGTCTACTGAGACAGGCAAGGATGGCTGATATGATCACCCGGAATGCGATTCGTCGCAACCGGGCAGGCTCCTAGCCCAGACTTTGCATAAAGCGGGCGTGTAACGCGATAAGTATTTGATATAATTGGAGTTATCAAGAAACCAATTCGTAAAAAATGCCCACCTGTTCTCGCCCTGCTGCTGATTTTACCCCGGAGCAACTCTGATTTCCGCCCGCTGCGGGCTTCACCATCCGTGCCGACTTCCGCGGCGGAGAGGTCTCCTCGGATATGGGCGCTTTGCTGCTGACGGCG
>PFGT01000099.1:0-16942 GCA_002782005.1 Hydrogenophilales bacterium CG12_big_fil_rev_8_21_14_0_65_61_21
GCCCGTGGAACCGGCGTCGTCGGGATGAATCCCGACCCACAACACCCGGACACGTCACACGTAGGTCGGGTTTCAACCCGACCAACCACCGCCGCTCATGGAACCGACGTCGTCGGGATGAATCCCGACCTTAGGCCGTTTTGCGGGCCATGGTTCTGGCCGGAAATGAACTTTGGTTCGACGATTATGTCTGGTACGATGCCTTCCCTATCCGCTTGGCTGCGGGGTCTGCCGCCGCCAGTATTGCCACCAAGTTAGGTACCGAGAGGTTGATACCCTCCTCTGTCGCCGATCAACGCATTGGATGAAAACCGATGAATTCCTCCTCGTCTGTATCGCTGTTCTGGGTTGTGGCTGCGCTGTTCGTGCTGGTCGCCATGGCCTTTGTTTTATTCCCCTTATTGAGCCGCAAAAAGTCGACGCGGGTCAATGCCGACCGCCGGGCGGTCAATATCGCCGTGTGCCGCGATCAGTTGCAGGAGATGGAGGCGGACCGCGCCAATGGCCTGCTGTCAAATGAGCAGTTCGAGATCGCCAAGCTGGAGCTTGAGAACCGGCTGGCCGAGGATGCCCTGGGCCAGGAAAACGCTCCCCAGGTCGCCCACGCTGGCAGCCGCACGCTGGGCTATGTCATCGCTGTTGTGCTGCCGGTCGCGGCCTTTGGTTTGTATTATTTTTCGGGCAGTCCGGCGCTGTTGAACCCGGCGGCCGTGGCGCCACCCACGGTTGAAGCCATGCCCAGCGGGCATGATATCGAGAAGATGGTCGAGCAGGCCGAGGCCAAGGTCAAGGCTAATCCGGCGGACGGTGAGAGTTGGGCGATGCTGGGCCGCAGCTATGCCGCTATGCAACGCTGGCCGGAGGCCTGGAAGGCGTATCAGTTCGCGGCCGACCGGCTGCCTGAGGATGCCTCGTTGCTGTCTGGCCAGGCCGAGGCGCTGGCGATCATCAAGGGCGGCGCGCTGCAAGGCGAGCCAATGAAGCTGGTGGAAAAGGCGCTGATGATCGATGCCAACGATTTTAAGGCACTGGAACTGGCGGCCGCCAGCGCATTCCAGGAAAAGAATTACGCCCAGGCT
The DNA here is from genome assembly GCA_002782005.1 of Hydrogenophilales bacterium CG12_big_fil_rev_8_21_14_0_65_61_21. Lineage (GTDB taxonomy): Bacteria > Pseudomonadota > Gammaproteobacteria > Burkholderiales > Thiobacillaceae > Parasulfuritortus. The sequence continues at coordinate 1,080 of PFGT01000099.1, forward strand.
GCGGTCTTTCTCAAGCGTTTGGGCGAGCAATTACCGCCCAGCGACCCGTATAGCCAGAAGGTGAAAACCGCATTGGCGCGGGCCGAGCAACTGGCCCAAGGCGGTGGCCTGGATAACCTGAGCCAGCCGGCCGCCACGCCGCCGCCTTCGACCGCCGCGCTGATTCGCGGCAGCATCGATGTCGCCGCTGCGCTCAAGCCCAGGATCGGCGCCCAGGATACGATCTTTCTGTTCGCCCGCGCGGCCGAGGGCGGGCCGCCGGTGGCCGTGGTGCGCGGTCCGGCAACGCGCTTCCCGATGGATTTCGAACTCAGCGACAGCGCGGCCATGACCCCAGGTGACCTATTGTCGGGGCACAAGCAAGTGACTCTGGTGGCGCGGATATCCAAATCCGGCAATGCCCAGCCACAGCCGGGCGATATCGAAGGCAGCGTGGCAGCCGTCAAGGTCGGCGCCCAAGGCGTGCATCTGGTCATCGACAAGGCGATCTAAAGAGTCATCGCCAGGTCAGCGACAGATCAAACCGGACATGAGAGCACACATAAGGAAAAGCATCAGCAGCATCGTACTGTCGGTGTTCATCCTGGTCTTTACCGGGGTGTTGGCGGTCGGCGGCGCGTCCGTGTTCCTGGCTTGGCGGATGTTGGGGCAAACCCATGCCATCGCGGAGGAGAGCCGCGATGTGAATTTCGTCAACCAGTTGCAAAACAAGATTTCCAAGCTGATCCTGCTGCTGCATGAATGGATCGATCACTCCGGCGACGAATATAGAGTCGAGGCCGCGCATCTGACCGTCGAGATCGATACCGATATCAGGCATTACCTTGAGCACGAAACTGAATCGCGCAACCAAGAAAAGACGGCGGAGATACAACTACTCAACAATCTGCAGGCGGAACTGCCGCTGCTGAGCGAGACCACGAATCGGATACAACGCTTGCCAGGCTCCAGCAACGCGGGTTCAGACACCCAGGCCTACTGGGAGGAAGTGATGGAGCAGCACGCCTATCGGGTGCATGCGATCATTTCCGACATCAACCAGATCCATTTCAAGATCATCAGCCGTAAAGTGACGCAGTCGGGCGACGCCGTAGCCCTGGTATTTTTTCTCTACATACTGTTCTCGCTAGTCGGCATCGTCTTGGTCTATATCGGTTATCGCCTGCATTCCCGGTTTATCGTCAAACCAGTCGTCAATCTAGCCAAGGCCACCGAGCGAATATCGCAAGGTGATCTGAGCCTGCGACTTAACGACAAATCCAAGACCGAGATCGGACTGCTCTACCGCAGCTTCAACGCCATGGTCGAACAGCTTCAGTCCAACAAGGAGGAAATACTCGCCTTCAATCGCGATTTGTCGCTCAAGGTCGAGGAGCGTAGCCGCGAGCTTAATGCCGCCCACAACAAGATGATGGGTATGGAAAAGATGGCCATGCTGGGCCAGATCGCCACCAGCGTGAACCATGAAATTCGCACCCCGCTCAATGCCCTGTATATGAACGTGCAATTGATCCGTAAGGAAATCAGCGGCGGTAGTAATGCCACGGTTCCCGACCGCCGCCTGCAACAGCGACACACCCTGGATCGCATCGATCAGGTGGAGCAGGAAGTGATGAGGATCAGCAGCATGCTGGAGGAGTTTGTCCATTACGCCCGCCTTGCGCCGCCGGAGATGAAGCCGGTCGATGTCGACAAGCTGATCCGCTATGTGGCCGACTTGCTCAATGAAAAAGCGACGCAATCCGGCGTCACGCTGGGCCTGGACCTGGCCGAGCCGGCGCCTTATATCCTGGCCGACGAGAAGAAGCTGATCCAGACCCTGATGAACCTGGGCATGAACGCGATGCATGCCATGCCTGAAGGCGGCGCCTTGAAGCTGTCGGTAAGGGCGCCGGGCGACCAGGTCGAGATCGCCGTGGCCGATACCGGCACGGGCATCGCTGCGGAAAACCTGGAAAAGATATTCCAGCCCTTCTTTACCACCAAGCCATCCGGCCTTGGCTTCGGCCTGGCCATCGTGCAGCGCATCGTTGAGGGTCATGGCGGCAAGATCGACTGTCAAAGCAAGCTCGGCGAGGGCACCGTGTTCACCATCCGCCTGCCGCGCATCGATGCCCCCACCGGCGACGCGCAAACATGAAATCGACCCTACTGGTCGTCGATGACGACAGACTGACGCGGGAAACCCTCGCCAGCGCCCTGGACGAGACCTATAACGTCCTGACGGCGGGTGACGGCCACGAGGCGCTGGCCGTTCTGGAGCGGAAACGGGTCGATATCGTCCTGTCCGATATGACCATGCCCGGTTTGAATGGCCTAGGCCTGCTCGAAGCGATCAACTCCCTGGAAGACAAGCCGGCACTGATCTTCATCACCGGCAACGCCACAGTGGAGACGGCCGTGCAGGCCATGAAGCTGGGCGCACAAGACTACATCACCAAACCGGTCAACCTGGGACACCTCGACCTAGTGCTGGAAAAGACCCTGGAGACGCGCAACCTTCGGGCCGAAAACGCCGAGCTCAAGAACAGCTTGCGCGAGTCCAATACCTCCGCCGAACTGATCCAGAACTCGCCCGCCATGAAGAAGGTGATCGACCTGGCCTTGCAGGTCTCCGGCACCGACGCCAGCGTGCTAATCAATGGCGAGAGCGGCACCGGCAAGGAGTTGATCGCCAACCTCATCCACTACAACAGCCCGCGCGCCGCCAGGCCGTTCATCAAGGTGAACTGCGCCGCCTTTTCTGAGGGGGTGCTGGAATCCGAACTGTTCGGCCACGAAAAAGGCGCCTTCACCGGCGCGCTCGCCAGCCGCAAGGGACGCTTCGAGATGGCCGATGGCGGCACCCTGTTTCTGGACGAGATTGGCGACCTGCCGCCGCCAACCCAGGTCAAGCTGCTGCGTTTCCTTCAGGAGCGCACCTTCGAGCGGGTGGGCGGCAACGAGACCATCAAGGTCAATATCCGGCTTATCGCCGCCACCAACCGGAACCTGCCGCAACGGATCAAGACCGGTGCCTTTCGCGAAGACCTCTATTACCGCCTGCGGGTGGTGCATATCGTCATCCCGCCGCTCAGGGAGCGGCCCGAGGACATCGACCCATTGATCGATCATTTTCTCAAGCGCTTCAGCCTGATCCACCACCGCCCGGCGGAGGCCGTCAGCCCGGAGGTCCACTCGATGCTGAAGACCCATACCTGGCCGGGCAACGTGCGGGAACTCATCAACTGTATCGAGAGTATGGTGGTCATGGCCAAAGGCAGCCTGATAACCATGGACGATATACCAGACCATCTGCTGGCGACCTTCGATTCCGTGCAACTGGAATCGTCGGATGCCGGCGCCCTAGCCGACATGGAACGACTAGCCATCGTCAATGCCATGGACAAGGCCAAAGGCAACAAAACGGAGGCGGCAAAGGCCCTTGGAATCGGCTTGCGCACCCTGTATCGGAAGGTCGAGAAATGGGGGTTGTGATTCGCCCTCATGTAGGTCGGGTTTCAACCCGACCTACCACCGCCCATGGAACCCGCATCGTCGGGATAAATCCCGACCTACAACACACGACCCCGTCGGACTGAACATCAACAAACTCACCTTAAACGAGGAAATACCATGAAATCCACCAGACTAATCGCCAGCCTCGGTCTGGCATTGTGCCTCGGCGCGGTAGCCGCCTCGGTGGCTGCCGCGCCGCTCAAGGGCGATCCAGCCAAGGCTGCGCCTATGGTTGAGGAAAAATGCGCCGGCTGCCACGGCCCGGACGGCAACAGCCCGGCGCCGAATTTCCCGAGCCTGGCCGGCCAGAACGCCAACTATCTGCTGCAAGAAATGCAGGCCTACAAGTCGCTACGGCGCAGCAACGACATGATGACCCCGCCGCTGGAAGGCCTCACCGATCAGGACCTGATTAATATCGCGCTGTTCTTCGCCAAGCAAAAACCCACCCCCGGCACGGTCGGCAACCCCGACCTGTTGAAGCTCGGTGGCAAGCTATATCTGCAAGGTAATCCCGCCAGCGGCGTACCGGCGTGTGACATCTGCCATGGCGGCGACGGCCATGGTCGGTCGATCTTTCCGCGAGTAGCGGCCCAGGGCGTCGATTATTCCATCGATCAATTCAACCAATATGCTCACGACGACCGCAAGTCGGGCAAGAAGATCATGCGTAGCGTAGCAAAACGGCTGACCGAAGCGGAAATCAAGGCTCTCGCCGAATACATGGCCAGCCTGGCACCCTGACATTCAAATCGCCAGGTGGCGGGCAATGAATTCGCGCACGTAGTGTTCGGGCTTGGCGCCGTGGAAGCGGTCCAGCAGCTCGCCATTGGCGAACAGCAGCACCGTCGGAAAACCCCGCGCGCCGTAGCGACCGGCGATCTTCATGTTGTCGTCCTCATCCACTTCGACCTTGGCCAGCACTACCCTGCCGCCGTATTCCGCAATCAACTTGGTCAGCACCGGCGAGATGGTATGACAGGGGCCGCACCAGTCGGCCCACAGGTCAACCAGGACCAGACGGTCCTTCGATGCAGCGATGACGTCATGGTCGAAATGAGCGGTGTCGGTGGCGAAGATGCACTGCTCGCAGGCCGCGTCGCGGCGGCCGCGGTCATGAAGCTGCATGGTCATTCGTGTGCTCCAAACGTCTCAGCGGGTCTTGCTTGTAGAACCACCTCATCTGTTCATACACCGCCGGATAGTCACCGTTCAGGACCTCCGGCTGCTCGAAAAAGTATTCTGACAACACGGCGAAAAATTCGGCCGGACTGTCCGCCGCATAGGGATCAATGACGGTCTCCTCGCCGCCATCGACGCGCCGGCAGAAGTCGTCATAGGCCCGGTTGAATGCCGCCGCCCATACGCCCACGGTAAGGCCGGAATGGAGCGGCGGCAGGCCATCGACGGCGCCGTTTTGCATGTCCAGCTTGTGGGCGAATTCATGGATAACGACGTTATAGCCCTGGCCCCCGCCGGAATGCAGCACGTCATCCCAGGACAGCACCAGCGGGCCGCCGGGCCAGGCCTCGCCGCTCAATGGCTGGCGCACCCGGTGGACGACGCCGAAGTCGTCCATCACCTCGCGCTCGGGCACGAACTCGGCCGGGTAAACGACGATCTCGTTCCAGCCCTTGTAGCGCTCATAACCGAGATTCAATATTGGTAAGGCCGCGAAGGCGGCGATGCGGGTGGCCATGGCGGCATCGACCTCGTGACCGGCGACACCGGTGCAGGTCTTGTCGGCGATGAGTCGTCTGGCCAGGTCTTCCAGCCGGGCCGCCTCGTCGCCGCTGAGGCCGGCGAATACCGGCAGCGCAAGGGCTTCGGCCCACGCCACCGGGTCCAGGGTCAACGGCGCCGGTCGGCCAAACAGTGAGGTCAGTAGGCCAGCCACCGTGCGCTCGGCGCAAGCGCCGTTTACAACCCGCGCAAGGACCGCTTGCGGTCGTTCTCGGTGAGATAACGCTTGCGGATGCGGATCGACTTTGGCGTGATCTCGACCAACTCATCGTCGGCGATGAATTCCACCGCCCGCTCCAGGTTCATCTCGACCGCCGGCACCAGGCGCACCGCTTCGTCGGTGCCGGAGGCGCGGACGTTGGTGAGTTGTTTGCCCTTGATTGGGTTGACGACCAGGTCGTTGTCGCGGCTATGGACGCCGATAATCATGCCCTCGTACAGCGGGTCGCCATGCTTGACGAACATCCGGCCGCGGTCCTGCAACTTCCATAAGGCGTAGGCCACGGCCTCGCCGCCCTCGGCCGAGATCAGCACGCCGTTGCGCCGTCCCGGCATATCGGGACGAGCCGGCCCCCAATCGTCGAAGACATGGCTTATCAGACCAGTGCCCCGGGTCATGGTCATGAACTCACCCTGAAAACCGATCAGGCCACGCGCCGGTATGCGGTATTCCAGGCGCACCCGGCCATGACCGTCGGGCACCATGTCGAGCAGATCGCCCCGCCTGAGGCCGATCTCTTCCATGACCGCGCCCTGGTTGGTCTCTTCCACGTCGATGGTCAGCAGTTCGTAAGGCTCCTGGCGCTCGCCGTCGCGCTCGCGGGTCACGACCTGGGGCCGCGAGACGGCCAGCTCGTAGCCTTCGCGACGCATGGTTTCGAGCAGGATGGTCAGGTGCAATTCGCCACGTCCGGAGACCTTAAAGACATCGGCATCCTTGGTGTCCTCGACGCGCAGTGCGACGTTGACGTTGAGTTCCTTTTGCAGGCGGTCGCGGATGTTGCGGCTGGTGACGTACTTGCCCTCACGGCCGGCGAATGGCGAGGTGTTGACCTGGAAATTCATGCTCAAGGTCGGCTCGTCGACGACGATCATCGGCAGCGCATCGGGTTGCTCGGCGTCAGCAATGGTGGCGCCGATGGCCACATGGTCGACGCCGCTGATGATGACGATGTCGCCGGCCAGGGCCTCTTCGACCGGCACCCGGTCCAGGCCCTTGAAGCCAAGTATCTGGCCAATCCTGGCCTTTTCCCTGAACTCGTCGCCGACCATGACCATGACTTCCTGGCCGGTCTTCATGCGGCCACGGCTGATACGACCGACGCCCAGACGGCCCAGATAATTGGAATAGTCGAGCGCCGCGATCTGCATCTGCAACGGTTCGTCGCTATTATCCTTGGGCGCGGTCACATGGGCCAGAATGGCCTCGTAGATCGCCGTCATGTTGTCGGTGGGCTGGGCCAGGTCCATGGTCGCCCAACCCTGTAGGGCCGAGGCATAGACCACCGTGAAATCAAGCTGTTCCTCGGTCGCACCGAGCTTGTCGAATAGATCAAAGGTTTGATCGATGACCCAGTCCGGACGGCTGCCGGGACGATCAACCTTGTTAATAACGACGATAGGCTTGAGACCATGCTGCAATGCCTTGCGGGTAACGAAGCGGGTCTGCGGCATCGGGCCTTCGACCGCATCGATCAGCAACAGGCAACCGTCCACCATGCCCAGTACCCGTTCCACTTCGCCGCCGAAGTCGGCGTGGCCGGGGGTATCGACGATATTGATGCGGGTGCCGTGGTAATCGATGGCCGTATTCTTGGCCAGGATGGTGATGCCCCGCTCCTTCTCCAGGTCGTTGGAGTCCATCACCCGTTCGGTAACTTGCTGGTAGGCGGCGAAGGTGCCGGATTGTTGTAGTAGTTTGTCCACCAGGGTGGTCTTGCCGTGATCGACGTGGGCGATGATGGCAATATTGCGGAGCGCGCGAGACATAGATTTACCAGAAGCTGCTAAAAGGGCGGCATTTTAGCACGCCGCACCTTTCAGACCGGTTACGGACTTGATGGTCGATGGTTTATTTGGCACGCCAAGGCGATAGCAAGGCGTTGATATGCCTATACCACTGCCGGCGCGCGCTTGTGCCTTTACAATGTTTAATGCGTTGATAAAAAAACCAACGCCATCTATTCGAGACAAGGATCGACCATGCGCTGCCAGTCACTATTCCTACTCGTTGCCCTGAGCCAGACCGCCGTAGCGGCGGATTGGCTCTATCTCACCTACCCCGGCGACACGCCGCTCGGGATCGGCCGCGATTACCTGAAAAACCCAACCGACTGGCCGAAGATTCTCAAGCTCAACCACGTCGCCAATCCCAGGGTGCTGCCGGTCAACAGCCGCATCCGTATCCCGGTCGAGCTGCTCAAGGTGACGCCGGCCCCGGTTCTGGTCACTCATATCACCGGCAACGTCAGGGTCAAACCCGAGGGCGGTGTCTTTCGCACCCTGGTCGTAGGCGACAAACTCGGCGGCGGCGAGACCGTGCTGACCGGCCCGAGCAGCTTCGTCGGCTTCAAGCTGGCCGACGGCTCGATGCTGTCGGAGCAGGCTTCGTCGAAACTCAAGTTCGGCCGCCTAGCCGCCTATGGCAAGACCGGCATGGTCTCGACCGAACTCAATCTCGAAGGCGGTCGTCTGGAGGCCGGCGCCAGCAAGCAGGTCGGTCCGGCCGGCGGCTTCCGGGTCGTCACCCCGGTGGCGGTGGCTGGACTGCGCGGCACCGCCTTCCGGCTCAACGTCAGCGAGGATGGCAAGACCCTGCGCAACGAGGTATTGCAAGGCGCGGTCGGGGTCTCGGCGCAAGGCCAGGAAGTCCTGGTGGCCAAGGCGCAAGGCACCGTCGCCGAACAGGGCAAGCCGCCCGAGCCGCCCCGCCCGCTGCTGCCGGCGCCCTCGACCGAAGGTCTGCCGGAGCGGGTGGTCGATCTGCCGCTGGCCTTCGCCTGGCCGGCCATGGCCAATGCCAAGGGCTGGCGCGCCCAGGTCGCAGCCGATGCCGATTTCCGCGACATCCTGCTCGACAGCGCCAGCGACTCGCCCAAGGTCGCCTGGGAGCCGACGTTGCCCGATGGCCGTTATTTCCTGCGCATCCGGGCCATCGACGGCGCCGGTTTGGAGGGCCTTAACAGCGACCACCCCTTCGAACTGGATGCCCACCCGCTGCCGCCTAACCTATCCGATCCGGCGCCGGGTGGCCGCGCCTATCGAGAAAGTGTCAAGTTCGTCTGGGCCGCCGCTCAGGATGCCCAGGGCTATCGCTTGCAGATCGCGCCGACCGCCGATTTCCCGGCCACCACGACCATTGAGCGCAAACTGGACAGTGTCGCTCCGGAGACCGTCAAACTAGCGACCGGCACCCATTTCTGGCGCATGGCCAGCATTGACGACAAAGGTCCACATGGCTGGAGCGCGGTTCGCTCGTTCCGGGTGCAACCCCTGCCGGCCATGCCGCAGGGAGAGGCCAAAACCACAATCAAGATAGATAATGGCCAGGTCGGCTTTGCCTGGCCGGCCATGGTTGGGGTGACGAGCTATGACCTCGAAGTCGCCCGCAAGGCCGATTTCGCGGCACCCGAGGTCCAGCAGCACCTGACCGATACCAAGGCCACGGCGAGTCTAAAACCGGGCCGACATTTATGGCGGATTCGGGGTGTCGAGACCGATGCCCAGGCCGGCGAATGGAGCAAACCCGAACCATTATTCGTCATGCCCCCAGAAACGCCCGGCAATGTTCAGGTCAACGTCGCGGACGGCATCCTCCACATCAACTGGCAAGGCACAGCCCGCGCCTACCGGCTGGAATTCGCCCGCGACCCCGGTTTCAAGGTGCCCTTGTTCAACCACCGCCAAGATGGCCATGCCGTCCATCTGTCGGCGCCCGAACCTGGCCAATACTGGCTACGAGTCGTCGCCCTGGGCGAGGACAATGCGCGTAGCGGCGAGAGCCGGCCGGTCAAGTTTTCGGTATTCGGCTGGTAAGTCGCGCTTGCTAGGAGTCTGTCGGGATGAATCCCAAGTATCTACAACACCCGCAATCGACCGCGTCGGGCATGGCCCGATCGATGGGCCGTTAGTTGAGTTGTATCCGCGCGCCGAACGGCACCGGGGCCTTGCCCTTGACCAGCCAGATCGTGGCAAAGCTCGGCTCTGTTTCTGGGAACCGGCCTTCGGCGTCGGTGAAGTAGACCAGCAGATCGGGCTCGATCCGGTCCGCTTCCAGCCAGTCGAATACCGGCCGGAAATCGGTGCCGCCACCACCCGAAATACTGTCGGGCAACTCCAGCGACTGCCACATGGCGAAGCGCCATGGCCCGTCTTCGGCCAGCTTGTTGTCGCAGGCGTGCAGGGTCACCTCGGCGCGTACCTGGGCCTTGAGCGCATCAACCTCGGTAAGGAATTCCCGCATCTCGTCATCGGTCACCGAACCGCTGGTATCGAGCGCCACCGCCACCCGCACACCCTGGCTGTATAGGCGCGGCATCATGGCCTCGCCTTCGCGCCTGGAGGTGCGCTGAAAGCTGTAATCGTCGCGCGCCACGTTCATCATGTAGCGGGCCAGCAAGGCGCGCCAGGGCAACCTGGGGGCCAGCAACTGGTCAACCAGGCGCAGCATCGAGGCCGACAGCTTGCCGGCCTGACGGGCGGCTTGAGCGGCGGCGGCCAGCCGGCCCTGCCATTGTTCGTCAAGCTGGTCGCTATCCATCGGCGGCGGCGGGGCATCCTGGCCACCCGCTTCGGACTGCTCGGCCGAATCGGACTCGGTCGGCTCCGACTGACCGTCACCCCCGCTCTGCTCGCCCTCGCCGCCAGCACCCGGTTCGCTGTCGTTTTCTTCCGGTTCGCCCTCGCCGCCCTGACCGCTGCCCGTGTCGTCAAACAGATGCTGGTCCATGGTCTCCTCCGGCGGATCTTCGTGCAGCACCGGGTATATCTCCTCGGCGGTGAGGCCGCGGTAGGTGGCGTTCATCAAGCTGTTTTCCGGCCCGGCCATGCGTTCGTCGTCGAGGATCATGTTGACCGCGTAATCGCAGGCCACGTCCCAACGGTGTTTCTGGCGGTGGTTGCGGCGGTTGAAGTGCGATAACGCGCAGTGCATGGCCTCGTGAGCCAGCACGAACTGGGTCTGATCGAGGGTCAGGCGGGCGATGTAGTCCGGGTTGTAATAGAAATTCCGGGCATCGGTGGCCATGGTCGCGCACCACTTGGCATTGGCCGCCTTGAGCGACAGGTGCATCACCAGCGAACCGAGAAACGGCTTGTCCAGGATCAGCCGGGTACGGGCAGCGGCGAGTTTGGTCTCAATGGGGTTCATTTACAGAAATGCGTGATCTGAAAGGCGTCACGCCTTATCAGATGGTTTGAAGTCATACAGCATCAGTTCCGCCACGCTGTTGGCCCAGGCCACGAATTCGGGCACCTTGAATAGCGGCTGGCCGACGGCGCGGTGCAGGTCGGTGACCAGCATGACGCCCATCTCGCGCTGGGGAAAGTTGCGCGCGTACTTGAGCACATTGCCTAATTTTTCAATATCGCCCGCCGCTTCCCGCGCCCGCCGCACCAGGGCTGCGGCGACGCCATATTGCAGGTCGATGCTGTGCGGTACGGCCACCTCCTTGCCGCTGAGGATGGCGTCGATGTCGGGCAGGTTTTCCAGGTTGTCGATGTAGGCCTTCAATTCGACGCCACAGGCCTGGCCAACACAGGCCTGAAGGGCTGCAGAGATGAGATCGGGGCGGTCGCCGAACTTGGCCAGCGCCCGGTGGGCGTATTCCCAGGAGCGCGGGCTGGGGAAGGCCATCGGGTTATGCGCGGCATCGTAGCTAAATAACTGGTCAGGACGAAAGCGCAGGAAACCCAGGATGCGTTCGTCGATGCCGTGCTTCAGCGCCCAGGCTATCCAGTCGTCCAGATAGGGTTCGACATCGAAATGAGTAAAGCGGTTGGCCAATGGCGCCGGCATGGCGTAGGTCACGCCCCGGTCACCCTGGCGGTTGCCGGCGGCGAAGATGGCCCAGCCGCCGGGGATGACATATTCGCCCAGCTTGCGGTCGAGGATTAGCTGGTAGGCGGCGGCCGACACGGTCGGCGGCGCAGCGTTGATCTCGTCCAGGAACAGGACGCCGCGCTGACCGTGCCGTTCGGCGTCCGGCAGCATGGCCGGCACCGACCACTCGACGTTCTCGCCCTTGCGGAACGGGATGCCGCGCAGGTCGGTCGGCTCCATCTGCGACAGGCGGATGTCGATCAACGGCACACCATGCCGGGCGGCGATGCCGGCGATGATCTGCGACTTGCCTACGCCGGGCGGTCCCCAGAGCATCACCGGGGTGTGCTGGCCGGCGGCGCAGCTCTCGAACTCCCGATCCAGGATGGTTTCGATGTGGGATGGACGCATATCTATTCTCTATCCAAACAATTCAAGGTTGGCGCCGCCAGTGGCCTGTTCCAGCCGGGCGGCTACCAGCGCGGCATTGCAGCCAGCCTGGTCGAGCACCTTGGGCAACAGACGGTATACCTGGTTCAGCCACCGGGGTCGGCGCCAGGCCATCGCCTCCAGTCCAGCCCGGGCGGCATCAGACAAACCTGGCCAGCACAACAGAAACGGCGACAGCCAGGCATGATAATCGGAAATAACCGACTGTTCCAGTTGGTTATGCCAGGCATCACTCACTAATAGAGTCGGAAAAAGCTGACCCGCCAGCGCCCTGCCCTGCCAGCCCGGCGCCAGCCTATAACCGCTCAAGCCTACACCCGCGCCATCCGCTTGGCGCCGAAACCACTGGGCAGCGGCATAGGGACGAGCGCGCTCGTTGACCTGGCGATCGATAAAGTCGCGATGCCGAGGTGCATCGGGGCCATCGGTCACGGCCGCCGCCAAGGTCGGCGAATGGAAACCCCGATAGGTCAGCGCGAACGGCAGCCACTCCAGTTCCGGCAGGGCATGGCGATGATCGCCGGGACGATTGGCGGCGAGCAGGGCCAGCGGCAGGCCGGTGGCCTTGTCGAGCAGCCAGAGTTCAACTGTGTCGGCCAGGGCAAACGGCAAAGCAGGTCTATGCTCCAAGGCCGCCAACAAACCGGGATAGCGCTCGCCGACGCCAGCCTTGAGTCCTTCGCCTTCGACCCAGATACCGACCGGGCGCACCCAGCCCATGCCGTCGTCAGCGCGCAAATACCAGGTCATGCCATCCTGGCTGCGGGCCTCGGCGGCGCCAGCGGCGACGATCTGGACCACGCCGCGATAGGGATTGAGACGGCGTAGGGCATAGTATTGGGCAGTCATGCGACGATTATCGCCCAAGCCGATCCGGATTTGCTCGCCTATCCTGAGAATCATGAACATCGAAACCATTACCGCCGACGCCATCCGCCCATGGCTCAAGCCACGCGCGCGCGATAGCCACAAGGGCGATTTCGGCAACGTCGGCATCCTAGGCGGCGCGCCAGGCATGGCCGGGGCGGCCATCTTGGCCGGGCGCGCGGCCTTGCGGTTGGGCGCCGGACGGGTCTATTGCGGCCTCATGGACGACCGGCTGGCGCTCGACCTTGCTGCGCCGGAGTTGATGCTGACCACGCCAGAGCGGGCGCTGGCCATCGCCGCGCCCGCTTGTCTGGCGGTCGGCCCCGGTCTGGGCCAGTCGGCCGCCGCCCACGACTGGCTGGCACAGGCCATGAGCACCCCCCTGCCGCTGTTGCTCGACGCCGATGCGCTGAACCTGATCGCCACCGATTCGGCGCTAGCCGAGGCGGTTTGCAGCCGCGCTTCGGCCACCCTGCTCACCCCCCACCCCGGCGAGGCCGGACGGTTATTGGGGCTGAGCGCGACAGCGGTGCAAGGCGACCGGCTGGCGGCCAACGCGGCCATGGTCGCCCGCTACCGGTGCGGCGTGGTGCTGAAAGGCGCTGGCAGCTTGATTCATTTCCCTGGCAGCCCGGTCTGGCGCAACGACACCGGACATCCGGGCATGGCCGCGCCGGGCATGGGCGACGTGCTGGCCGGCATGATCGCCGCCTTGGTCGCGCAAGGATTAACCTTGGAGCAGGCCGCCGTGTTCGGCGTTCATCTGCATGGCGCGGCCGGTGATTGGGTCGCGCAAAACGGCGCCGGGCCAGTCGGCCTAACGGCCAGCGAGGTCAGCCTGGCCAGCCGAACCATACTCAACCGATGGCTTTACCCCCGCCGCATTTGCACGGCTCGCAAAAACGGTTCTTGAGATACTCGGCGAACGCCTCGGCCACTTCTGGGTGTTTGAGCGCATATTCCACCGTGGCCTCAAGGTAGCCGATCTTTGAACCGCAATCGTAACGAGTGCCTTCGAAGGTATAGGCCAGCACCTGTTGCTCCTTCAACAAGGACCCGATCGCGTCGGTCAGTTGCAGCTCGCCGCCGGCGCCCCGCTCGATCCGGCGCAGGTGATCGAAGATGCGCGGCGTCAGCACATAACGACCAACCACGGCCAGATTGGACGGCGCATCCTCCGGCTTGGGTTTTTCGATGATGTTGGTCACCCGGCTCAAACGCTCGGACAGGGGCTCGCTGGCAACGATGCCATAGGAGCCGGTGTCTTGCGGGTCGACGTTCTGGACGCCGATGATCGGGCACTGATACTGGTCATACTGGTCGCACATCTGCCGGACCACGCTGGGCTCGGCGTCGATCAGGTCATCCGCCAATATCACCACGAACGGCTCGTCGTTGATCGCCGGCTGAGCGCACAACACGGCATGGCCCAACCCCAGCGCCTCGGCCTGACGGACATAGATGCAATTGACATTGCTGGGCAACATGTTGCGCAGGTCTTCCAGCTCCTCCAGCTTGCCGCGTGACTCCAGCTCGACCTCAAGTTCGTAGGCCTTGTCGAAGTGATCGGCGATGGCCCTTTTGGTGCGGCCGATAATGAAGATCAAGTCGGTAATGCCGGCCGCCACGGCCTCCTCGGCCGCATACTGGATCAGCGGTTTGTCAACGATCGGCAGCATCTCCTTGGGGCTTGCCTTGGTGGCCGGCAAGAATCGGGTGCCCATGCCGGCGGCCGGAAATACTGCTTTTGTGACTCTTTTCAATTTAATGACTCCCTTGTTGCAGCAGCACTAATAAGCCGTCTTCATCTAGTACGGTAATACCAAATTCTAGCGCCTTTGTGAGTTTTGATCCCGGCTCGTCCCCGGCAACGACAAAATCGGTCTTTTTCGAGACACTGCCAGCCACCTTGCCACCGGCCACTTCGATCATCGCCTTGGCCCGGTCGCGGGTCAGAGTGGGCAGCGTGCCGGTCAACACGAAGGTCTTGCCAGCCAGATGGCCGGCCACGGTGGGCCGCGCCGCGCCATCCTGCCAGGCGCCCGCTGTGCGCAGTCGTTCGATGACCGCGCGGTTATGTGACTCGCGGAAAAAGGCCAGGATCGATTCGGCGATGACCGGACCAACCTCATCGACCCGCAACAACTCGGCCTCGTCAGCCGCCATCAAGGCATCCAGGTTGCCGAAATAGCGGGCCAGGTCCTTGGCGGTCTGCTCACCGACGTTGCGGATACCCAAGGCGAATATGAAACGGTGCAGCTCGCGGCCCCGGCTGGCCGCAATGGCCGCCAGCAGGTTGGCGGCGGATTTTTTCGCCATGCGTTCCAGGCCGGCCAGCGCATCCAGCTCCAGGGCGTAGAGGTCGGCCGGGGTTCGCGCCAGACCCTTGTCGACCAACTGGTCGGTCAGTTTGTCGCCCAGGCCCTCGATGTCCATGGCGCGGCGGCTGGCAAAGTGGGTAATGGCCTGCTTGCGCTGGGCCGGACAGCTCAAACCATTGGTGCAGCGGGCCGCCGCCTCGCCCTCGATGCGCACCACCGGCGCGCCGCATTCCGGGCAACTTGTGGGCATCGCAAAAGACTCGTTGAGTGGCGTGACTAGGTCGCGCATGGGCCGCCGTTCCAGCACCACCGAGACCACCTCCGGGATGACATCGCCGGCCCGGCGAACGATGACCGTATCGCCCACCCGCACGTCCTTGCGCCGCACCTCATCGGCGTTGTGCAGGGTGGCGTTGGTGACCGTGACGCCACCGACGAAGACCGGTTTCAGACGCGCCACCGGTGTAATGGCGCCGGTGCGGCCAACTTGGACCTCGATGGCCTCGACCTGGGTCATCTCCTCCTGGGCGGGGTATTTGTGGGCCACCGCCCAGCGCGGTTCGCGGGCGACGAAGCCGAGCCGTTGTTGCAGATCAAGCCGGTTGACCTTGTAGACCACGCCGTCGATATCAAACGGCAGACTGTCGCGGCGCGCCGCGACGTCGCGGTGAAAGGCAATCAGCGTGGCGCCGCCGGGGCCGACCACTCGCTCCTGGCTGACCGGCAAGCCCAACTCGGCCAGCGCGTCCAGCACCTCGCCGTGGCTAGCGGGCAGGTTCCAGCCGACCGTCTCGCCGATGCCGTAGCAGTAGAACGACAATGGCCGCCGCGCAGCAACGGCCGGGTCCAGTTGACGTATGCTGCCAGCGGCGCCGTTGCGCGGATTGACCAGGGTCGGTTTGTTTTGCGCCCGCTGCCTTTCGTTATACCGCTCGAAATCGGCG
>PFGT01000099.1:16969-42264 GCA_002782005.1 Hydrogenophilales bacterium CG12_big_fil_rev_8_21_14_0_65_61_21
TCCAGCACCGTCGGCGGGTATTCAGTCAGCAAGCGCAGTGGGATGGCCTGGACGGTGCGGACGTTCTGGGTCACGTCCTCGCCAGTCTCGCCGTCACCGCGAGTGGCGGCCTGGACCAGGATGCCGTGCTCGTAACGAAGCGACATGGCCAGGCCGTCGAATTTCAGTTCGGCTGCATATTCGACCGGCGGTTCGGCCCCGGTCAGGCCCAGTTCCTTGCGCACCCGGGCGTCGAAGGCGAGCGCCCCGGCCGGCGTGGTATCGGTCTCGGTGTGGATGGACAGCATGGGCACCCGGTGGCGCACTGGCGCGAAGGCTGCCAGCGGCCGGCCGCCGACCCGCCGGGTAGGTGAGTCGGGCGTTGTTAAATCGGGAAATTCAGCCTCAATGGCCTGCAATTCGCGGAACAGCCGGTCATATTCGGCATCGGGGACGACCGGGTTATCGAGTACGTAGTAATTGAAGTTGTGGCCTTCGATCTCGGCCCGGAGCTGGCGCAACCGGGCCTCGGCGCCGGCGCGGTTCATACGAACAAGCGCAGTGCCCGCTCGCCGCCGCCTGGGATGCCTCTCTGGACCATGTGATCGTAGATCATCTCCAGGTATTTGCGGTCTTTGGCCAGGCTTTCGCGGCTGACTCGCCGGCCGCCGTCGTCGACCAGTTGGCCGCCCAGGTGCTGGGCCAGATCGAAACCGAGACTTGCCATGCGGTCGAACGCATCCAGACCATGCGCCACTCGGGGCACGTCGAACAACAGGCCCAGGCCGACAACGCCCTGTCGGTCGTTCTCGGCGGGATTCGGCTGTTCATCGTGGAGCGCCAGCGTGAACAATAGCTGGCCGGCTTCATCGCGCAGGCCATAACGGCCATCAGCGCCCTGGACGAGGCCGGCGGCGCCGACCTGTTCCTGAATGGCGTGGCTGGAAAAATCGAGTCCAGATTCGGAAATTATGTTCAGGCCAATGAGCATATCAACCTCGGCGCAGAAGGCATCCAGCGCCTTGGCCCGCGCCAGCGCCGCTGGTTTGTCCTGGCAAGACACGGCGCCGCCATGCTCGGCGGCGAACTCATACAAGCGACGGCAAAAGGTATCGAGTTGCACTTCGCTGGCGGGGCCGGTACGGTCGGCCAGCAATAGGCCCAGCTCAACGGTGTCATAGGTCCGGCTGGCATGGGCCAGCACCGGCTCCCAGTCGCCATCGGCGCGCCGGCCGAGCAGCCGAATCGGCTTGCTGATCCGGCGCAGGTTATCTTGTAGCGCAGCGAAGGTCAGCGCCATCGGCTGGCTATAGCGCAGTCGGGCGATATATTCGATCTCGCTATCGAGTGGGCTTTCCGGTTCCAGGTCGGTCCGTTGCCCGGTCGTCTCCGGCGCTGGGCGCGCCGGCTCGGCGGCGGTGATCGGTTCTTCCGACCCCGACTCGACCGGCGAGCTATCGCGATCCGCCACCAGCGCCTCATCGTCGGCCAGGTTGATGCGCGGCTCGATGCGCGTATCGCCATGGCGCACATACAGCGATCCATCGGTTAATGAAATCGGGTCAGCGATGGCCGCTTCCGTGGCGAGGGGCTGGTGGCGCAGTTCCCCGCCATGGAACCCGAATATCCGCTCCGCCTGCTTACGCGAACGGTGTTCCTGGTAGGCGTTGTAGATGAACACGGCAACCACCAGGCAGACACCCAGGACGATCAGTGTGTAATGCAACGAGGTCACGGCTTGGCCTCCTGGTTTATCGCCGGGTTGTTGGTTGGTTCTGTGGTCTGGAAGAAGGTCTCGTCCTGGCGAATCATGCCCAACTCATAACGGGCGCGCGACTCGATGGCCCCGTAACCGGTCTTCAAATCGCCAACCTCGGCCGCCAACTGGTCGTTACGAGCCAGCAGAATGCCATTGGCAATCTGCTGCTCGGCGATCTGTCGGCGCAAGTCCCATACCTTCAGCCAGCTCCCCTTACCCAACCAAAGGGGATACTGCAAAGATAGTATCAATAACGCGAGCACCCAGGTCAGGGTCTTCATCTCACCTCAGTTGGTAAAAGGCCCCCAGCCCCGGATAGTCGGCCATATCACCTAGTTCTTCCTCAATGCGTAAAAGCTGGTTGTACTTGGCGATACGATCCGAACGGGACATGGAGCCGCTCTTGATCTGCATGACGTTGCTGCCCACCGCCAGGTCGGCGATGAAACTGTCCTCGGTTTCGCCGGAACGGTGGGAAATGACGTTGGTCCAGCCGGCCCGTTTGGCCATCTCGATGGCGGCGAAGGTCTCGGACAAGGTGCCGATCTGGTTGACCTTGATGAGGACGGAGTTGGCGACGCCCCTTTCGATGCCCTGTTTCAGTATCTTGGTGTTGGTCACAAAGATGTCGTCACCGACCAACTGGATGCGCTTGCCCAGCTTGGCGTTGAGCGTTGCCCAACCGTCCCAGTCCTGCTCGGCCATACCGTCCTCGATGCTGATGATCGGGTACTTATCGACCCAGGCGGCCAGGTAGTCGGTGAACTCGGCTGAGGTCAGTTGCAGACCCTCGGCCCGGATGTGGTATTTGCCGTCTTCGTAAAACTCCGAGCTGGCGCAATCCATGCCGATCAGCACGTCCTTGCCCGGCTCGTAGCCGGCCCCGGCGATGGCCTCGATGATGAACTTGAGCGCCTCTTCGTTGGACTTGAGTTTGGGCGCGAAGCCGCCTTCGTCGCCGACGCTGGTGGTGTAGCCAGCCTTGGCGAGCAGTTTCTTCAGGGTATGGAAGACCTCGGCACTGGCGCGCAGAGCCTCGCGGAAGCTGGCCAAGCCAGCCGGGATAATCATGAATTCCTGGACGTCGATACCGCTGTCGGCGTGCGCCCCGCCGTTGATGATGTTCATTTGCGGCACAGGCAGGCTCATCGGCGCCGCGCCGCCCAGATAGCGGTATAGCGGCAGACCGGCCTCCTCGGCGGCGGCGCGGGCGCAGGCCAGCGACACCGAAAGCAGGGCGTTGGCGCCCAGCCGGGATTTGTTTTCGGTACCGTCGAGATCGATCAGGGTGCGGTCGATGAACGATTGCTCTTCGACATCGAGGCCCATGACCGCCTCGGCGATCTCGGTGTTTACATGTTCGACGGCATTCAGCACGCCCTTGCCGAGATAGCGGGATTTATCGCCATCACGCAACTCGATGGCCTCACGGCTGCCGGTGGAGGCGCCCGACGGCACGGCGGCGCGACCGAGCACGCCAGATTCCAGCAGGACATCGGCCTCGACCGTGGGGTTGCCGCGCGAGTCGAGAATTTCGCGGGCAATGACGTCAACAATAGCGCTCATGATTTTCCTCAATAGCAGGGCGGCGGGTTACCGCCCGGTTCATAAACGGGCTTCGATAAAGCCCCTCTGCTTCACCAAGGCATCGATTTCCTTCAGGGTGAAGAGTAATTCTTTCATCATCGCCAGCGGCCAGGCATTGGGGCCGTCGGACAAGGCCTTGTCCGGATCAGGGTGGGTCTCGGCAAAAAGGCCGGATACCCCGCTGGCCACCGCCGCGCGGGCCAATACCGGGATGTATTCGCGCTGGCCGCCGGAATGACTGCCCTGGCCGCCCGGCTGCTGCACCGAATGGGTGGCGTCGAAGACTACCGGACAGCCGGTCTCGCGCATCGCGGCCAGGCCGCGCATATCCGAGACCAGCGTGTTGTAGCCGAACGAGACGCCCCGTTCGCAGACCATGATGGTGTCGGCGCCGCCGTTGGCCTGCTTGGCCTTGTCGACCACGTTCTTCATGTCCCAGGGCGCCAGGAATTGACCCTTCTTGATATTCACCGGCCGGCCGGAGGCGGCGCAGGCCTGGATGAAATCGGTCTGCCGACATAGAAAAGCCGGGGTTTGCAGCACGTCGACCACCTCGGCCACGGCCGCGATTTCGGCTTCGGTATGGACGTCGGTCAACACCGGCACGCCGATCTGTCGCTTTACCTCGGCCAGAATCGCCAGGCCGCCCTCCATGCCGAGACCACGGAACGAGGCGCCGGAAGAGCGGTTGGCCTTGTCGTAGGACGATTTGTAGATGAACGGAATATTCAGTTCGGCGCAGGTTTCTTTCAGTGCGCCGGCGGTATCGAGGGCCATCTGGCGCGACTCGATCACGCACGGTCCGGCAATCAGAAACAGGGGTCTGTCGAGGCCGACCTCGAAGCCGCACAGTTTCATCACGCCACCAACCTGTTCTGAGCGCGCAGCAAATCGACCTCGCCGGCTTCACCATTGTCGAAGGCGACATAGAGCCGGTATTGACCCCGATATCGAACTTCAGTGGTATGCAGAATCATCGTCATACTCCAGGGCGGGTCTTTTGCTGGGCGATAGCGGCCTCGACAAAGGCCTTGAACAGTGGGTGGCCGTCGCGCGGATTGGAGGTGAACTCGGGGTGGAACTGGCAACCGATGAACCAAGGGTGCTGGTCTTGCGGCAATTCAACTATCTCGCACAGATCAGTGCCCGGCGCCCGACCGGAAACCTTTAGCCCCTTGGCCTCCAGCTCGGTCAGCAGGGTGTTGTTGACCTCGTAGCGATGCCGGTGACGTTCGATGATCTCGGCCTTGCCGTAAACCGCGCGGGCCAGGGAACCGTCCGCCAGTTTGCACAACTGGCCGCCCAGCCGCATGGTGCCGCCCAGGTCGGACTGTTGGTCGCGTTTTTCCACATGACCGTCGCGGTCCAGCCATTCGGTAATCAGGCCGATGACCGGATAGGGCGTGGTCGGATCGAATTCGGTGCTGTGCGCCTTGGCCATGTCGGCCACGTCGCGGGCGAACTCGACCACGGCCAGTTGCATACCCAGGCAGATGCCGAGATAGGGCAGCTTATGCTCGCGGGCGTAGCGGATAGCGGCAATCTTGCCCTCGGTGCCACGTTTACCGAAACCGCCCGGCACTAGGATGGCATCCATGCCATGTAAGGCCGATAGATCGCCCTTTTCCAGTTCTTCCGAATCCAGGTAGTGGACATTCACCTTGCTGTGGGTGTGCATCCCGGCATGGATCATCGCCTCGGTAAGCGACTTGTAGGACTCGGTCAGGTCGACGTACTTGCCGACGAAGGCGATGTCAACCTCGTGCTCGGGGTGTTCCAGGGCCGCCACCAGGCGCTTCCAGACCGACAGATCGGCGGCCCTGGCCAGGATACCGAGCTTGTGGCAGACGATCTCGTCCAGCATCTGGTCATGCAGCATGGCCGGTATCTTGTAGATCGAATCCGCATCCAGCGCCTCGATCACGGCTTCCGGCCGAACATTGGTGAACAGGGCGATCTTGCGCCGTTCCTCAGCCGGTATCGAACGGTCCGCGCGGCAGAGCAGGATGTCGGGCTGGATGCCGATCTCGCGTAGTTCCTTGACCGAGTGCTGGGTCGGCTTGGTCTTCAGCTCGCCGGCGGCGGGGATGTAGGGCAGCAAGGTCAGGTGGATGAAGCAGGTGCGCTCGTGACCTTCCTCGATACCCATCTGACGGATCGCCTCCAGGAACGGCAGCGACTCAATGTCGCCGACCGTGCCGCCGATCTCGACGATGGCCACCTCGGCGTCGCCCGCGCCCTGGCGGATATGCAGTTTGATCTCGTCGGTGATATGGGGAATGACCTGGACGGTCCGGCCCAGGTATTCGCCGCGCCGTTCCTTCTTGATGACCGACTCGTAGATCTGGCCGGTAGTGAAGTTGTTGCGCTTCGCCATCCGGGCGCGGGAAAACCGCTCATAGTGGCCCAGGTCCAGGTCGGTCTCGGCGCCATCCTCGGTGACGAACACCTCGCCATGCTGGAATGGCGACATGGTGCCGGGGTCGACGTTGATATAGGGGTCCAGCTTGAGCAGCGTGACGCGAATGCCGCGCGATTCCAGAATGGCGGCCAGGGAGGCGGCAGCGATACCCTTCCCGAGGGAAGAAACAACGCCGCCAGTAACGAAAATGAATCGGGTCATCTGGAGTATTTGTGCGGGTGACGACGAATTTTACCGGAACCGGGCTCGGACTGAAAACAACCAGTCCATTGCCCGGCAAAAATAACCCCAAAAGACGCAATGGCGCAGCGCCGGCAAACAGCGCCCCGTTCAGTGCATCCCGGTCATACCGCCCATGCCGCCGAACATTCCGGCCACCGCGCTGAGCACCAGCGACACCACGATCGCGCAGACCACCACGACCGCCGTATAGGCTACCGATTTATCCTCGGGCGCCTTCATCAGCGTCGGCAGACCAAGATAAAGCAGGTACAGGCCATAGAGCGAGGCCAGCAGCACCAGCATACCGAGCATGGGAATGACGTGCAGAACGCCCGCCAGCCAGGCCGGCGTATAGGCATAGGCCGATAGCTTGAGGGCCTGAATCTGGTTCTTCTCACCGCCGAAATTGGGCGCTAGGGCGTCGATGATGAGGGCGATGATGAAGACCCCCGCCAAGGCCATCACATACGACACTAGCGCCATTGAAAGTCCCGAAATAAAGGGCATCTTGATCGTTCCTACCATGGGCATACTGACCCCGACCAGAGACATGCCCAAAAACAGGGCAACAGGGCCGATGGCGGCCAGCGGGATAATGTAACCCTTGTACAATTCAGCAACGGAGGTTGATTCCCCAGCGATGACTGGCCATTCGCTTTTGGGTTGAAGGACGATGTTCTTGGCACGTTCGATCAAGTTCATGATTTCTCTCCCAGAAAAAACCCTAAAGACACCGCCGCCAGACAAAATTGGCTGGCTTGGCGGCGAAAGAATCATATGCCGTTCCGTCGAACCGGGAAACAATTCTTGCCCATGACGAATATAACGACGCCAATTTCTTATTTTTAGTCGCTCGCTCGCGAGCAGGAGCCTAGTCTAGTGTTGCACGTTGTTTGGCACATACGCGAACAAGGAAAGACCAATGCATCGGACGGAGGTCGGGATTCATCCCGACAACCCGGCCCATGGAACCCGCGTCGTCGGGATGAATCCCGACCTACAAAACCCCGCTGACATGCCCGGCTTGTCGGGATGAATCCCGACAAGGGCTTACATATAAGCATTCCAAAGAATGCGACACTACACTAACCCAGCCACTTCCGGGCATTGTGAAACAGCCTGAGCCAGGGGCCGTCTTCTTTCCAGCCGTCCGGCCGCCAGGAATGCTGAATAGCGCGGAATACCCGTTCCGGGTGCGGCATCATGATGGTGAAGCGGCCGTCTGCCGTGGTCAGGCCGGTGATGCCTTTGGCCGAGCCGTTGGGGTTGAACGGATAGGTCTCGGTCTTGCGGCCGCGATTATCGACATAACGCAGACAGACCTCGGCGCGTTTACGCTGCTCCTTGGCCGCGAATACCGCACGGCCCTCGCCGTGCGCGACCACCACCGGCATCCGCGAACCGGCCATGCCGTCGAACAGGATGGACGGGGTCTTGGCCACCTCGACCATAACGAAGCGGGCCTCGAACTGTTCCGATTGATTACGCTCGAAGCGCGGCCAGTCCTCGGCGCCGGGGATGATGGGCGCCAGGCGGCTCATCATCTGGCAACCGTTGCAGACGCCCAGCGCGAAGCTGTCGTCACGCTTGAAGAAGCCCTCGAATTGGTCTCCTGCCCGAGCGTTGTGCAGGATCGACGCGGCCCAGCCGCCGCCGGCGCCAAGCACATCGCCGTAGCTGAAACCACCGCAGGCGGCCAGGCCCTTGAAGTCGCGCAACTTCACCCGGCCGGATAGGATGTCGCTCATATGGACATCGACGGCGTTGAAGCCGGCCTTATGGAAGGCCGCCGCCATTTCGACCTCGCCGTTGACGCCCTGCTCGCGCAGAATGGCGACCTTGGGCCTGGCCTTGCGGGTCTTTACATAAGGCGCGACGATGTCCTCGTTGAGGTCGAAGCTCAGGTCCACATGCAGGCCAGGGTTCTTGGCCTTGGTCAGCCCTTCGAATGCCTGCCGGGCGCAGTCCGGATTGTCGCGTAGCGACTGCATCCGGTAGCTGGTCTCGGACCAGGCCGCCAACAGATCGGCGCGCTTTTCGTCGAATACTCGACGACCTTCGCGCAGGATGCGGATGCGGTCTTTACGATTGATGCGGCCGATGACGTGGAACTCGTCACGCAAGCCCGACTGGAAGAAGGCGTCCATGACCGCCGTGGTGTCGGCGCGGTGCACCTGGAGGACGGTGCCCAGCTCCTCGTTGAACAGGATGCCGAACAGGCGGCTGGTATAGGGTTTGTGCGGCTCGGGTGCGCCTTCGATGTCCAGCACGAGGTCTTCACGCAGACGCTGGTAGCGCAATTCGTCGGCGTCCAGGTCCAGGCCGGTGCGACCGGCAAAGGCCATCTCGCACAAGGTCGCGAACAGACCGCCATCGGAACGGTCATGATAGGCCAGCAGTTTGCCTTCCTGGTTCAGTTGCTGGACGACGGCAAAGAAGGCCTTGAGCCGCTGCGGCAGGTCGAGGTCGGGGCACTCATCGCCCATCTGGCCATAGCAGTTGGCCAACACCGAGCCGCCCAGGCGGTTGCCGCCGGCGCCCAGGTCGATCAGGATCAGGTCGGTGTCGCCACAGTCGGTCCTCAGTTGCGGCGTCAGGGTGCGGCGGGCGTCCGGCGTCGGCGCGAAGGCGGTGACGATCAACGACAGGGGCGAGACCACGGCCTTCTTATCCGCGCCGTCTTGCCAGGTGGTGCGCATGGACATGGAGTCCTTGCCGACCGGGATGCTGATGCCCAGCTCCGGGCACAACGCCTTGGCCACCGCCTTGACCGTGTCGAACAGGGCGGCATCCTCGCCTGGGTGGCCCGCTGCGGCCATCCAGTTGGCCGACAGGCGGATGTCGGAAATATCGTTCACCGCCGCTGCGGCCAGGTTCATCACCGCCTCGCCCACCGCCATGCGGCCAGAGGCGGCCGGGTCGATCAGCGCCAGCGGCGTGCGCTCGCCTATGGCCATGACCTCGCCCTGCTCGGTGTCGTAACCGAAGGTGGTCACGGCGCAATCGGCCACCGGCATCTGCCACGGCCCGACCATCTGGTCACGGGCGGTGTAGCCGCCCACGGTGCGGTCGCCGATGGTAATCAGGAACGACTTGCTGGCCACGGTGGGGTGACGCAGCACCCGGTAGGCGGCCTCCTTCAGGTCCAGCCCTTCGGCGCTGAAGGGCTTGAGGGTCGGGACGACATGCTTGACGTCGCGGGTCATCCTGGGCGGCTTGCCGAGCAGCACCGCCATCGGCATATCGACCGGCACATTCCCGAAATGGCGGTCGGTGACGATCAGTTGACCTTTCCGGGTAGCCTTGCCGAGCACGGCATACGGGCAGCGCTCGCGTTCGCACAGGGCGGCAAACAAGGTCAGGCTGTCCGGGGCGATGGCCAGGACATAGCGTTCCTGGGCCTCGTTCGACCAGATCTCGCGCGGCGCCATGCCGGGTTCCTCGCTGGGCACGTCGCGCAGCTCGAACTTGGCGCCCAGACCGGCGCCGTGGGCCAGTTCCGGCATAGCGTTGGAGATACCTCCGGCGCCGACGTCGTGGATGGACAGGATGGGGTTCGCCGCGCCCATCTGCCAGCAGCGGTCGATGACCTCCTGGGCCCGGCGTTGCATCTCCGGGTTGCCGCGCTGCACCGAGTCGAAGTCCAGCGCCTCGGTATTGGCGCCCGAACCCAGGCTGGAAGCGGCGCCGCCGCCCAGACCGATCAACATGCCCGGCCCGCCCAACTGGATCAGCAGCGTGCCCGGCTTGAATGTCTGCTTGAAGACATGGTCCTCACGGATGTTGCCGACCCCGCCGGCCAGCATGATCGGCTTGTGATAGCCGCGCACCTGACCGTCCGGCGTGGCCAACTCGAAGGCGCGGAAATAACCGGCGATGTTGGGCCGGCCGAATTCGTTGTTGAAGGCGGCCGCGCCGATGGGGCCTTCGAGCATGATGTCGAGGGCCGAGACGATGCGCTCAGGCTTGCCGTAATCGGTCTCCCAGGGCTGTTCAAAACCAGGGATGCGCAGGTTGGAGACGCTGAAACCGGCGAGGCCGGCCTTGGGCTTGGAACCGGCGCCGGTGGCGCCCTCGTCACGAATCTCGCCGCCGGAGCCGGTGGCCGCGCCGGGGAACGGGGCAATGGCGGTCGGGTGATTGTGGGTCTCTACCTTCATCAGGATGTGGGTCCGCTCGGTGTGGAAACCGTAGCGGCCCTTGCCGTCCGGGTAGAAGCGGCCGATGGTCGCGCCCTCGATCACCGAGGCGTTGTCGGAATAGGCCGACAGCGTGCCCTGCGGCCGCCGCTCGTGGGTGTGGCGGATCATGGCGAACAGTGATTCGGTCTGTTTATTACCGTCGATGACCCAATCGGCATTGAATATCTTGTGCCGGCAGTGTTCGGAATTCGCCTGGGCGAACATCATCAGCTCGACATCGGTGGGGTTGCGTTTGGCCGCCTTGAAATGGGCCAGCAGATAGTCGATCTCGTCCGCCGACAGCGCCAGACCCCAGTCGGCGTTGGCCTTCTCCAGCGCCTTGCGGCCACCCCGAAGCACGTTGACGGTATTAAGCGGCGGCGGCGCCACGTGCTGGAACAGGCGTACCGCCTCACGTTCGTCGAACAGCACGCTCTCGGTCATGCGGTCGTGCAGACAAGCCAGCACGGTTTCAGTTGTGGCCGATCTGCCCGGCTTGACCTCAATCTCATAGGCGATGCCGCGCTCGATCCGCTTGACCGCGCTCAGGCCGCCGTTGCGGGCGATGTCGGTGGCCTTGGACGACCAGGGCGACACCGTGCCCAGACGGGGGATTACCAGGACGGCCTTGGCCACTGGGTCGCTCGGCTCGGCCTTGAGTAGCTCGCCCAGGAAGGCCAGGTCACGCTCGGCCAACGGCGCCTCCAGTTCGACAAAGTAACGAAACGACGACTCGATGCCGGTCACCCCGTAGGGCTGCGTCTTGTCCAACAGTTTGGCGATGCGGAAATCAGAGAGGGCGGCGGTGCCGTGGAGGAAGAGCGTCTGGGTCATGGTCGCGTCGGCTGAAAACGGGTACCCGGATTTTACACTTCGCGCCTGGTTTTTAGCCGATGGACTTTGACGGCCGCCGGGGCTTTTTGCTACTGTCGGGCAGCCTTTCCAACAGGACCGCCATGAACTATTGCAGCCACTGCGGCGCCCCCGTCAGTCACCGGATACCGGACGGCGACAACCGCCACCGCTACGTCTGCGACGCCTGCGGCGCCATCCACTGCCAGAATCCGCGCATGGTGGTCGGCTGCCTGCCGGTCTGGGAAGACCAGGTGCTGCTCTGTCGCCGCGCCATCGAGCCGCGCTACGGCCTGTGGACTTTACCCGCCGGCTTCATGGAAAACGGCGAGACCACGGCCGAGGGCGCACGGCGGGAAACGCTGGAAGAGGCCGGTGCGCGGGTCGAGATCAACGCCCTCTACACCCTCATCAACGTGCCCGACATCGACCAGGTCTCCCTGTTGTTCCGGGCCAGGTTGCTCGACCTCGATTTCGCCGCCGGCGAGGAAAGCCTGGAGGTCGCACTGTTCGGCGAGGCCGACATTCCCTGGGATGAATTGGCCTTCCGCACCGTGCGAAATACCCTCGAACACTACTTTGAAGATCGCCGGTCAGGCCAATTTCCCCTGCACTTCGACGACCTGGACCGGCGGCAAAGCTGAGGCAGCGCTTTACCGATCCCGTCGCTCCCGCGAAGACGGGAGCCCAATCCACTCAAGGCACTGGATTCCCGCTTGCGCGGGAATCACGGTCACAATCAGGCCGCACCCAGCAGCGTGTTCATACGCTTCACGAAGCCGGCCGGGTCGGCCAACTGGCCGCCATCGAGCAGCACCGCCTGATCGAACACCAGCTTCGCCAGTGCACCGAAATGCTCGCCCTCTTCACCGTCCAGCCGCTTGATGAGGGCGTGGCCGACGTTGATCTCCAGGATCGGTTTGCTCTCCGGCGCGGTCTGGCCCATGGCCTTCATCATGCGGGCCAGGTGGCCGCTCATATCGTGCTCGCCGGTCACCAGACATGCGGGCGAATCGACCAGACGATGACTGACCCGGACCTCCTTGACGGCATCTTTCAGCGCCTCCTGGAGACGCTCGATCAGTGCCTTGGCCTCTTCCGCCTTGGGCGCTTCTTCCTCGGTCTTGTCGCCCTCATCCGACTTCACGGCGGATAGGTCGAGATCACCCTTGGCGACGCTGGCCAGCGGCTTGCCGTCGAACTCGAACAGGTGGGAGACCAGCCACTCATCGACCCGGTCGGTCAACAGCAGGACCTCGATGCCTTTCTTGCGGAAGATTTCCAGGTGTGGGCTGGCCTTGGCGGCGGCTAAGGTATCGGCGGTAACGTAGTAGATCGCGTCCTGGCCCGCCTTCATGCGACCGAGGTAGTCGGCCAGCGACACGGTCGGCTCGTCCGAGGTCGTGCTGCGGAAGCGCAGCAGTTTGGCGATGCGATCTTTATTCGCCATATCCTCGCCGACACCCTCCTTGAGCACCTCGCCGAAGTTCGCCCAGACCTTGGCATAGTCGTCCTGGCGGTTTTCGGCCAGGTCGTCCAAGAGGTCCAGGGCCTTCTTCACGCAGCCGGCGCGGATCATCTCCATGTCCTTGGTCTGCTGGAGGATTTCGCGCGAGACGTTGAGCGGCAGGTCGGCGGCGTCGATCACCCCGCGCATGAAGCGCAGGTAGGCCGGCATCAGCTTGCGCGCGTCTTCCATGATGAACACTCGCTTGACATAGAGTTTGACGCCGGTCTTGGCCTCGCGATCCCATAGGTCAAACGGGGCGTGAGTCGGCACATAGAGCAGCACGGTATAGTCCTGGCGGCCCTCGACGCGGGCGTGGGTCCAGGCCAGCGGGTCTTCGTAATCGTGACCGACATGCTGGTAGAAGGCCTTGTATTCGTCTTCCGTGATGTCGTTCTTGCTCCGGGCCCACAAGGCATTGGCCTTGTTGACCGTCTCTTCCTCTCCCTTGTCGTTAATGAAGACTATGGGGATGGCGATGTGGTCGGAGTATTGCCGGATGATGGTCTTGAGACGCCATTCCTCCAGGAACTCGGCCTCGTCCTCTTTCATGTGCAGCACGACCTCGGTGCCGCGCGTCGCCTTCTCGACCGTCTCGATGCTGTATTCGCCGGCGCCTTCCGATTCCCAGCGCACGCCATGTTCCTTGGCCAGACCGGCGCGGCGGGTGGTCAGGGTGACCCGATCGGCGACGATGAAACTGGAATAAAAACCAACCCCGAACTGGCCAATCAACTGGGCGTCCTTCTGCTGGTCGCCGGTCAGCTTGCCGAAGAACTCCTTAGTGCCGGATTTTGCAATCGTGCCGATGTGCTCGATCACCTCCTGGCGGTTCATGCCGATGCCGTTGTCGCGGATGGTCAGGGTCTTCGCTTCCTTGTCGGCCTTAATCCATATCTTCAGCTCGGGATCGTTCTCGTACAGCGCGCCGTCACCCAGCGCCTCAAAGCGCAGCTTGTCGGCCGCGTCGGCGGCATTCGAGCACAGCTCGCGGACAAATATCTCCTTGTGGCTGTACAAGGAATGGATCATCAGTTGTAAGAGTTGCTTGACCTCGGCCTGAAAGCCCAAGGTTTCTTTGACGTTATCGCTCATTGTTACAAGTCCTGAAAATGAAACCGCACCCGTAGTTGGGGCCGGCATGGCAATACTTCAAGAGGGGGAATCCAGTAAGGTGCAATAAGTAAAGCGCATTGCACCACACCAGCCGCGCTTACGTGTAGTCGTCTTCCAGTTGGTGCTTGATCGCCAAAATGGATACCGTATCGAGAGCAGGCTCAAAACGATACATCGCGAGATAACCACTCGCGCCGAATTCGATCACCAGTTCCCTGAGCCCGGGATGGTCTTCAACCGGCCGGCCTATCTCGGGCGACTGTCTGAGCGGGACAAGCGCATCGCGGATCGCAAGCACGGCCCGTTTCGCTGTTTGGATGTCCTTTTCAACCAGGAAACGGTGCAGCCGCCCAACATCCGCCTGTGCGCGGGCGGTCAATACTTACGTATGGCATTCGGGAATAGGTTGGTCAGGATCGCGCTGCACGGCGCCTACCCACGCGCTGAATTCGTCAAGGGTCAGGTGAAGACCCGTCTCTTTGTAATGAACGAAGGATTCTTCGGCCGCCTGGATGAAATTTTGCCGTGCCTCCTCGCGCCTGATGTACTCAAGAATGGCCTCCTTCATCAGATAGTGCGGCGTGCGCTTCTTCACCGCCGCCAAGGCCGCAATCCGTTTCCGGTCGGATGGATCGAGCTTGACCGTCACCGTGCCCGTAGATCGCAGATTTTCTTCAGTCGTCGTTTTCATGGTGTTACCAAGTAGCAACCGGTAACACTACCTTATGATAAATACGTTTAAAAAGTCAATCGATGGGGTCTGACCCGAATGGCCCATACACAGGAGGACGGGGTCACATCTTGTTATTTGACGACCTGCCAATGTTAGCCAATGTCCCGCCCACTAAGTGAATCTTGCGGCGCTTATTACCACGTCACCACCCGCCTTCGCGGGAATGACGGACAACTTACCTTAGCCCCAGTACGTCCTGCATGTCGTACAGCCCGCTCTTTTTGTCGGCCAGGAACCGGGCTGCACGCAGCGCGCCCAGGGCGAAGGTCAGCCGGCTGGAGGCCTTGTGGCTGATCTCGATCCGCTCGCCGACGCCGGCAAACAGGGCGGTGTGGTCGCCGACGATGTCGCCGCCGCGCACGGTGGCGAAGCCGATGGTGGATGGCTGCCGCTCGCCGGTGACGCCTTCGCGGCCATAGACGGCACAGTCCTTGAGGTCGCGGCCGAGGGCGCTGGCGATCACTTCGCCCATGCGCAGGGCGGTGCCGGACGGGGCATCGACCTTGTGCCGGTGATGGGCCTCGATAATCTCGATGTCGTAGCCTTCGTTAAGCACCCGGCTGGCCATATCGAGCAACTTGAATACCAGATTGACGCCGACGCTCATGTTGGGCGCAAAGACGATGGGGATGTCGCAGGCGGCCTCGGCGATGGCCGCCTTGCCGGTCGCATCGAAACCGGTCGTGCCGATCACCATGGCCACCTTGCGCTGACGACAGGCCTCGATATGGGCCAGGGTCGCCTCGGGCCGGGTGAAGTCGATCAGGACATGAGCGCCTGCCAGGGCCGCGTCCAGGTCATCGGCAATCGCAACCTGCTGGGGCATCCCGACCATCTCGCCGGCATCGCGGCCGAGAAATGGGCTGCCCGAGCGCTCCAGCGCCGCATGCAAGCGCAGGTCCGAGGCGGTCGAGACGGCCTCCAGCAAGGCCCGGCCCATGCGCCCGGAGGCCCCGGCAATAGCGATGTTCTGGGTCATGGCTTGGCCTCGGCAGCCTTGGCAACGGGCTTAACGTCGCCCTCCAGGCCCTTGAACTTATCGGCCTCGAACAGCACGGTGATACGACGTTGCTCGACCACCTTGCCGCCCTTTTCGAGTCGATAGGCGTAATCCCAGCGTTCCTTGTGGAAGGGATCGACGATCAGCGGGGTGCCAAGTACGAAACGAACCTGGGACGGCGACATGCCCGGCTTGAGCCGATCCAGCATATCCTGAGTCACCAGGTTACCTTGCTGGACCTCGATGCGGTATGGATGCAGGCGGGAAACGGGGGTCCACCCGCCACAACCCGACAGCAGGACCGCCAACAGAACCAAAGACATTAAAGTTTTCATGGATGAATCACATGCTAAAGGCGCGCTATGATAGCGCGCCGGACTGCAACGAGTCACATTATGACCAGCTCAGATCAACTTAAAAGTTTGGGCCTCAAGATCACCGGCCCGCGCATGAAAATCCTGCGCCTGTTCGAGGATACCAACCAATCGCATTTTTCCGCCGAGGAAATCTATCGTCTGCTACTGGCCGAGAACGAGGATGTCGGTCTGGCCACCGTCTACCGCGTGCTGACCCAGTTTGAACAGGCTGGCATCCTGGTCCGGCACCATTTCGACAACGACAAGTCAGTTTACGAACTCAACAAGGGTAGTCATCACGATCACCTGCTATGCATCCAGTGCGGCAAGGTTGAGGAGTTTTACGACCCGGAAATCGAAAAACGGCAGCGGCAAATCGCCGCCGAACGCGGTTTCAAGATTCACGACCATTGTCTGTACCTCTATGTCGACTGTGTGAAAAACGATTGCCCAGCCAAACTCTCCGCAGGCGCGAAAGTAAACGACAAATAAGCAGGATGGACTTTATCTCGATAGGTGCATCCAACGCGGGTAAAGACATTTCAGCAATGGTTGGTGCCGGCACCCGGATTCGAACTGGGGACCTACCGCTTACAAGGCGGTTGCTCTACCAAACTGAGCTATGCCGGCAGCATATTACTTGACTACTCTGAGACTGGGTTTGCCTTTTGGCCGGTCGGGCGCCGGCGACGACTCGTCTGGCGTTGCCCCGGCCGGGTTGGCGTCGGCCGCCGAGTCGGCGTTGACGCCTGTGCCGAATGACATGCCATCTCCGCTTTCCTTGGCATAGATTGCCAGGACATTGCCCACCGGCACCTCGATTGTTTGCGATACGCCGCCAAAGCGGGCCGAAAAGCTCAACCAGTTATTGTCCAGATTTAAGTTGCGCACTGCGGATGGGCCAAGATTAAGTACGATCTGGCCGTCTTTCACATAGGCGGGCGGCACCTTGGTACCTTTGTCAACCTTGACCGTGACATAGGGCGTGTAGCCGTTATCCACACACCACTCATACATGGCGCGGAGAAAATACGGTTGCTGAGAGGTCGTTGCGGTGCTCATTTTCCGGGTAGCGAGAACAGCGATAAACACAGGCTCACTTGCGCATGGCCTTTTCGACCGGGGTCAGCGCGGCAATAAAGGCTGGGCGGCTGAAGATGCGCTCGGCGTATTTCAGCAACGGCGCGGCCGGCTTCGGCAGGTGGATGCCATAGTGGTCAAGCCGCCACAGCAAGGGGGCGATCGCCACGTCCAACATGCTGTATTCATCGCCCAACATATATTTTTGCTTGGCGAAGATCGGCGCAATCTGGGTCAGGTTGTCACAAATGACGGTCCGGGCCTTTTCCGCCACCTTACTGGCGCCATTGACGACATCGGGCAGGTGACTGAACAAATCACGCTCAATATTGAACAGGAACAATCGCGTGCGCGCCCGCATCACCGGATCGGCCGGCATCAGTTGCGGATGCGGAAACCGTTCGTCGATATATTCGTCGATGATATTGGACTCATACAACGTCAGATCGCGTTCGACCAGGACCGGCACTTGGCCGTAGGGATTCATTACCGCGATTTCCTCGGGCACCTCCCGGAGGTCAACATCCTTGATCTCGAAGTCCATGTCCTTCTCGTGCAGCACGATGCGGCAGCGATGGCTGAAAGGGCAGGAAGTCCCCGAATATAGAATCATCATTTGAGCAAGCCTCTAACATCCGGTCAGGCCGGATTAATGCACATCTTTCCAATATTCCTTCTTGAGATAGAAGGCCACAACCGCGAATACCGCCAGGAATAAGACCACGACCAGGCCAATATGCAACCTTTGGGACTTGGCCGGCTCGCCCATCCAGGCCAGATAATTGACCAGATCGGCCGCCGCGCCATTGTACTCTGCCAAGGTCATCTTGCCCGGCTTGACCAATGCCAGATGGTCTATGACCTGACGATCCTTGCCTTCTTCATCCTTCTCGGTCCGGTAGACCGGCGCCATCTCACCTTGCATCTCATGCAGCACATGGGGCATGGCGACCTTGTCAAACACGACGTTGTTCCAACCGGTCGGGCGACTGTCATCGCGGTAGAAACCGCGCAGATAGGTATAGACCCAGTTGGCGCCACGGGCGCGAGTAATCACGGTCAGATCGGGCGGTGCGGAGCCGAACCAGGCCTTGGCCAGGTCGGACGCCATGGCGACATGCATCGTGTCGCCCGGCTTGTCGCTAGTGAAGAGCAGGTTTTCCTTGATCTGCGGCTCAGTCAGGCCGATGTCTTGCAACCTGGAATAGCGCATGTAATTGGCACTATGGCAGGTCAGACAGTAGTTGACGAATAGACGCGCCCCACGTTGCAAAGACTCGTGATCGTCGACGTTGACCGGGGCGTGATCGAGGTTGATGGCTTCCTCGCCGGCAAGGACCGTCATGGGCAGGGCCAATAACAGCGTCAACAGCGCTTTAGCGAAGCTCAGTCGGCTCATTTTCATTTGTCGGTCACCCTTTCCGGTTCGGTCTTGTGGCTATCGTATTTGGTATACCAGGGCATCAACAGGAAGAACGCGAAATAGACAACGGACAACACCTGCGACAGCACGGTGTAGACTGGGGTCACCGGCTGAGTGCCTAAAAAACCGAGGCCCAAAAAGGCGACCACGAAGCAAGCCAGGGCGATCTTGAACTTGGGACCACGATAACGGATCGACTTGACCGGCGAGCGGTCCAACCAAGGCAGCGCACAGAAGATCATCACCGAAACACCCATGGCCGCCACGCCGGGAAAACCGGAACCGAACAACGGCGGGACAGCGCGCAAAATAGCGTAGAACGGCGTGAAGTACCAGACCGGGGCGATATGCATCGGGGTCTTGAGCGAATCAGCCGGGACGAAGTTGTTGGCCTCCAGGAAGTAGCCGCCCATCTCCGGCGCGAAGAACAGGATGGCGGTGAACACGATCAGGAAGACCGTTACACCCAGGATGTCCTTGACCGTGTAATAGGGGTGGAAGGGAATGCCATCCACTGGATGGCCATCCTTGCCCTTGTGCTTCTTGATCTCGATGCCGTCCGGATTATTGGAACCGACCTCGTGCAGCGCGACCAGGTGAGCCGCCACCAGACCGACCAGGATCAACGGAATGGCAATGACGTGCAGCGCGAAAAACCGATTCAGGGTGGCATCGGACACCACGAAGTCGCCCCGGATCAGGGTCGACAGGGTATCGCCGATAAAGGGTATGGCCGAGAACAGGTTGATGATCACCTGGGCGCCCCAATAGGACATCTGGCCCCAGGGCAGCAGGTAACCGAAGAAGGCCTCGGCCATCAAACACAGGTAGATCAACATACCCAATATCCAGACCAGCTCGCGCGGCTGCCGGAACGAGCCATAAATCAGGCCCCGGAACATATGCAGATAGACCACTATGAAGAAGGCCGAGGCGCCCGTCGAGTGAGCATAGCGGACCAACCAGCCGAGCGGCACGTCGCGCATGATGTACTCAACCGAGGCGAAGGCCTGTTGGCCATCCGGCTTGTAGTTCATGGTCAGAAAGATTCCGGTCACGATCTGGAGCACCAGAACCAAGAGCGCCAAGGAACCAAAGTAGTACCAGAAGTTGAAGTTTTTCGGCGCGTAATACTCGGACAGATGCGCCTTAAATGATGCGGTCAGCGGGAATCGCGCATCCAACCAGCTAATGACTTTCTCCATTTACCAATCTCCACCAGGAATCAGGCTTTATGGTCTTCGCCGACCAGGATTTTGCTGTCGCTAAGATATTTATAAGGCGGGACGAGCATGTTTTTAGGCGCTGGCGAACCCTTGAATACACGGGAGGCCAGATCGTAACGAGAGCCGTGACAGGGGCAGAAGAAGCCACCATGCCAATCCTGACCCAAATCGGCCGGACCGACTTCGGGACGGTAACTCGGCGCGCAGCCCAGGTGGGTGCAGACGCCCACGCCCACGAAAAATTCAGGCTTGATCGACCGATGGGGGTTCTTGCAGTATTCGGGCTGCTGATCGAGATCCGAGTTCGGATCGGTCAAGCGGTCGTTGTCCTTACCCAGCATGGCCAACATCTCCGGCGTGCGATTGACGATCCAGACCGGCTTGCCGCGCCACTCCACGGTCAACATCATGCCCGGCTCGATCTTGCTAATATCCACTTCAACCGGCGCCCCGGCAGCCAGCGCCCGCGCGCTGGGCATCATACTCATAACCAACGGCGTGGCGGCGCCGACTGCGGCCACGCCGCCCACCGCCGCGCTCATCGCCACCAGAAAACGGCGTTTCGAACCATCTACAGCCATCTCGCTCATATCCCATTCCCTACCTTTTAGGTCGGGTTCAACCCGACGGAAAATGTGGTCGTAAGCCCTTCGCCATCGAAACTCACCTGCGGTTCTAAAGTCCGATGGTGCGAGCATGGCGATCAAGCCTCGGCATTGTACATGAAAGCCCTTGCCGACTTAAACCGCCGCCGCTGTATGTATGCGTTAAAATTCTGAGTAATTTTCCTGGTCTTCGACTCGAGGGACACCCATGAAGAAATACTGGCTAGATTTCGCTCAAATCATTGCCGCATTGGCCATTGTTCTGGCCGCCGCCCTTGCTCTGGACAAGGCTTTTCCGGGCCTGCTGCCCTTGCGTCATGACAACGTGGTCATCCAGGAGGTCGCCCACGGCGGCTCGGCCACCAAGGTCGCCTCGTTCGCCGACGCGGCGCAAAAATCGCTGACCTCGGTGGTCAACGTATTTACCAGCAAGCAGGTCCGAACGCCGGCCAACCCGTTGATGAACGACCCGCTGTTCCGGCAATTTTTTGGCCAGGCCTTTGAAAATCAGTCACGCACCGTCACCAGCCTGGGCTCGGGTGTTATCGTCAGCCAGGATGGCTACATTTTGACTAACCATCATGTGGTCGAGGCGGCTGACGAAATCCAGGTCGCACTGCCCGATGGCCGCAAGGTCGAGGCCAAGGTGGTGGGCAGTGACCCGGATACCGACATCGCCGTCCTAAAGATCAAGCAAGACGGTCTGCATCCCATTATCCTGGCCAAGCCCGATACACTAAGGGTAGGCGATGTGGTGCTGGCGGTCGGCGACCCATTCGGGGTGGGTCAGACCGTGACCATGGGCATCGTCTCGGCACTGGGCCGGAATCATTTGGGCATCAACGCCTTCGAAAACTTCATCCAGACCGATGCGGCCATCAATCCCGGCAATTCCGGCGGCGCCCTGGTCGACTCGTCGGGCAACCTGGTCGGCCTGAATACCGCCATCTATTCCCGCACCGGCGGCAGCCTGGGCATCGGTTTCGCCATTCCGGTCTCGCTCTTGAGCAAGACCATGGAACAAATCATCCGCCATGGCGGCGTCGTTCGAGGCTGGATCGGGGTTGAGGTGCAGGACATCACGCCGGATATCGCCGAGTCTTTTAACCTGAAAACAGCCAAGGGCGCGCTGATCGCCGGCGTGTTACAGAATGGCCCCGCCTTCCGCGCGGGCATCCACCCTGGAGATGTACTGCTGGCGGTGAACGATCATGAGGTCGCCAACTCCAACTCCGTGCTAGAGCGGGTTTCCGCCTTACCGCCAGGAGAAAGCGCCAGTCTGAAGCTGTTACGCCAACAAACTGAGTTGACCCTCAATGTCAGGGTCGATCGGCGGCCACCGCAACAGCGGCAAGGACAAGCAGACTAGCGTAGTGTTGCACGTTGTTTGGCACCTATGCGAACAAGGAAAGACCAATACGCGGACGTAGGTCGGGATGCATCCCGACCTACAAAACCCCGTTGACGTGCCGTGCGGAGAACAGCGCGTTCACACACTGTTGCGCCACTCGGTATCCTCGGCGTCGAACAACCGGTTGGTCTCCAGCGGTCCCCAACTGCCAGCTGGGTAGGTGTGTATGAAGTCCCGTTCCTGAGCCCAGTATTTTAGGATCGGATCGACCACCCGCCAGGCCCATTCCACCTCGTCGAAACGCAGGAACAGGGTACGGTCGCCCTCAATCACGTCGAGCAGCAAGGCCTCATAGGCATCGAGCGGTAATGCGTCGGCATCGTTGCGGTAACTTGCGTTGAGCCGGACCACACGGGTTTCCATGCCCAGCCCTGGCTGCTTGGCATGAATCTCCATGTGCATGCTCTCCTCGGGCTGGATGGACAACACGATCCAGTTCGGCTCCAGGGTCTCCAGCGGCGTTTCGCGGAACAACTGCTGGGGCGGGTGACGCAGGCGGATAGCGATGCTGGACAATTGTTTTTCCAGCCGCTTGCCGGTGCGCAGATAAAACGGCACACCGCGCCAGCGCCAGTTGTCGATGTAAAACTTGGCGGCGGCGAAGGTCTCGGTCACCGAATCGAGCTCAACGCCCTGCTCTTCCTGATAGCCCGGCACCCGAGCGCCGTCAATCACGCCGGCCTTGTACTGGGCCCGAAAGGCATGGGCGTGGACCGATTGTTTGGCGATCGGCCGGATGGAGCGCAACACCTTGACCTTCTCATCGCGCAGTGCATCTGCTTCCAATGCCGGCGGCGGCTCCATGCCAACCAGGGTCAACAACTGCATCAGGTGGTTTTGCAACATGTCGCGCAACGCGCCAGCCCTGTCGTAATAGTCGGCCCGGTTGCCGATGCCGACCTGCTCGGCCACGGTAATCTGGACATGGTCGATGAAATTGCGGTTCCAGAGCGGCTCGATCAGGGTATTGGCGAAGCGGAACACCAGCAGGTTCTGCACGGTTTCCTTGCCCAGATAGTGATCGATACGGAAGATTTGCGACTCATCGAAATAGCGGTGTAGCAACTGGTTCAGCATCTGCGCCGACTCGATGTCGATGCCGAACGGCTTTTCCACCACGATGCGATGCAGGCCGCGCGGCTTAGACAGGCCGGCGCCGTCCAGATTCTTGATTACCGACTGGAAATCGTTGGGTTTGATGGCCAGGTAGAACACCACGTTTGAACACACGCCCAACTTGGGCTTGGCCAGGACCTCCTTCAAGCACTGATAGGCCGCCGGATCGTCCAGGTCGCCGCGCAGGTAATCGAAACGGCCGGCAAACTTATCCAGCGTCTCGCCGCTGGCCTTGATACCTTCGGCCAGGACGGTCTTGACGTTCTGGCGCCAACCGGCATCATCCCAGTCACGCCGGCCAAAGGCCACGAAGTTGAGTGAATCCGGCAGTTTTCCGGCCAATTCAAGACGGTACAGGGCCGGTAGCAGCTTGATGCTGGCGAGATTGCCGGCGGCGCCAAAAATCACGAAGTTGCACGGCGGCAGCGGCATTTCCTGGTCGAACATTCAGCCCTCCTTGACGGCGTGACCACCGAAACCCTTGCGCATCATGGCCAGCAGCCTGGCCGTGTAATCCGCCTTGCCCTGGCTGGCAAACCGCATCATCAGGGCCAACGACATGACCGGCGTCGGCACGCCTCGCTCGATTGCTTCAGCGGCGGTCCAGCGGCCCTCGCCCGAGTCCGCGACAAAAGGTTCGATGGCCGTCAGCGTCTGGTCATCCTTGAGGAAATCGGCGGTCAGGTCCAACAGCCAGGAGCGAACCACCGAACTGTGCCGCCAAAGTTCAGCGATGGCCGCCAGGTCGAGATCGAACTCGTCCTTGGCCTGCATGAGCGCGAAGCCTTCGGCCATGGCCTGCATCATGCCGTACTCGATACCGTTGTGAACCATCTTGGTGAAATGCCCGGCGCTAACTGGACCGACATGCGACCAGCCTTGGTCGGGCGCCGGCGCAAGCGCCTTGAGAAAGGGCGCAATGCGCGCCACTGCGGCCGCATCGCCGCCGGCCATCAGACAATAACCCTCGGCCAGGCCCCAGATGCCGCCAGAGACGCCGACATCGACAAAGGCGATGCCCCGTTCCGCCAGGGCCGCCGCACGCCGCTGGGCATCCTTGTAATAGCCGTTGGCGCCGTCGACGATCAGATCGCCCGGCGACAGTCGAGCCGCCAATGCCGCCAACGCCTGGTCGGTCGCCGCGCCGGCCGGCAGCATCAGCCAGACGCTGCGCGGCGCCGGCAGTTTGGCGACCAAATCGTCCAAGTCTGGGCAGGCGATCACGTTGGCCTCATCCCGCGCCAGTTTCACCGCCACCTCGGGACTGCGGTTCAGCGCCAGCACGCGCACCCCGCCGCGACTCAAACGGCGCACCATGTTGGCGCCCATCCGGCCCAATCCATACAAACCGATTTCCAACATAACGGCCTCCGCCAGATTTATCGTCTAGTGACGAATATCGACCTGAACGAGGAGAACCGCAAGCGCCCGTGCGGGGCCTAGGAGTCTGTCGGACTTAAAGGAAATCGGCTGCAAAACCGTCGGAACAGTCCATATTCCTCCGCTTTCTTGGGCAATAGAACGGCTATTGCCCGGCGAAATCGTCAAAATCTGTCCTCGTTCAGCCGATTTTTCGCTTCGATTCTTCAAGTCCGACAGGCTCCTAGGAGTATCTATTTCCAGGTGACGATGCGGTCGAACTCGTCGCCCGCCGCGATAGCGTGGGTCTGTTCGACGTTCCAGTAACCTCGTTCCGAATTGAATACCTTGAAATAGAAGTCCTGGTCGAGGCCCGGCCGTTCGCGTATATCGATCTTCCAGAACAGGTGGGCGAGGCCGCGCACCGCGCCCATGGCCAGGAAGGAGAGCTGCTTTTCCGTGGCCTGGGGGTAGAGGCGGCGATAGCCAATGCCCTCGTAAGAGTTGTAGATGCGAATCGCCAGCTCCTTGCCGGGAACGATCTTCTCAACCCGCCAGGCGCCCCAACCGAGGGCGTTGATGACCGCCACCATGCCATGTACCCAGTCCTCGGGGCTCTTGCACATGGGCACGACCAGGGCATGGAACTCGGGACTCTCCATGATGCCACCGAAGGTATTGAAGGCGCAGACATGGCCGCACTGTATAAAGGCCTCGCGGGTCATGTCGGCAGGCACGCCGGCGGCGATCATGCGGCGATAGGTTTCATAGCTGATGAGATTGTAGTAGTCGGCATAGTGGTTGGTGAGGACCACGCCGAAGGCCGGGATGAGACCATCGCCCTGCTCGCTTGGTGGCTTGCCGTAAAGCGGCAAGGTCGCGACGGTGGCGACGATCTTGTCCTCGTCGACCGGGCTCGACAATATCTCGCAGCCACGGAAACCGAAGCGAGCCGGCACCGGCACGAAGGGCGGCGGGTTGACCAGCGGGTCAGTCATGGCCGGTAGCGGCGCGCCAAACTCGAACACGTCGGTGCGGGCCTTCATGTGCCGGCAAGCGGTTTCAGTCACCGTCCGGTCGACCGCGCCCTGGAGGAAGCCGGCGTTGAAAAAGCAGGACTTTTCCGGCGAGCCGAGCAGGTAAGTGGACTGGCCGTAATGGGAGCCGGGCATCTCCACCTGGTTATCGGTCACCTCCTTGATGTAGCCGAAGCCGCACCAGGTAAACTCATCGAACAGATCCTGCTGGCTATACCCCCGCCGTTTAAGCGACTGCACCAGACGGGTAGCGCTGTCGCGCAGTAGATGGCGGGGGTCGAAACTCTCTTCCACGCCCTCCGCCAGCATCACCGACATCTGCAG
>PFGT01000015.1:0-42001 GCA_002782005.1 Hydrogenophilales bacterium CG12_big_fil_rev_8_21_14_0_65_61_21
TGCTTGGTCTTGGCATCCGGACAAACGATGGCGCCGCCTTCGAAGGTGTTGAACACCTTGGTCGCATGGAAACTCAGCGCCGACAGGTCGCCATGCCGGAGCAGGCTGCCTTGCTCGTCCCGGACGCCAAAAGCATGGGCGGCATCATAAATAACCTTGAGATTGTAGTTGTCAGCAATACCCTGGATGGCCTCGACTGCACACGGATGGCCATAGCAATGGACCGGCATGATGGCGGTGGTTTGCGGAGTGATCGCCGCTTCGATCTTCGCCGGATCGAGGTTGAGCGTGTTCGGGTCGATATCCACGAACACCGGCTTGATGCCGTTCCACAGCAAGGAATGCGAGGTGGCAACGAACGAATAGGGCGTGGTGATGACTTCGCCGGTAATACGCAGCGCCTGGAGCGCAGTGACCAGCGCAAGGGTGCCATTGGTAAACAAGGCGATGTGTTTAACGCCCAGATAATCGCACAGCGCCTGTTCCAGTTGCTGGTGGAATGGACCGCCATTGGTCAGCCACTTGCTTTCCCATATTTGTTCCAGGTAAGGCATGAACTCTTCCAGCGGGGGCAGGAAGGGTTGCGTCACATAGGTCGGTTTCGTTGCCAGCGGCTCGGTCAAGTATCGCGCTCCTGCATCGTGCCGCCCATGCCTTTCCGGGTGGCCAATAATTCAAATGTCCAGAGGTTACTCGCTTCTCAAGCCGGCCGCGATGTTGTGGTTGATATTGATAAGCGCATCCAACTTGTCGGCGGCCGGATAGGCCATCGTTTCAAAAGTACGCTTGTCGATGAAGGCCGAGAGCGTCAACAGGTTTTCCTTGATTTCCTTCGGCAACGGGTTTTCCGGGTTGCTCAACTCGACCTGTAACAGGGTCCAAATCCGCTGGTTATAGCGTAACGCATCCTCAAGCAGCGGATCCCGCTCGGGGCTGTCCCACTGGTCACGCACGGCCCGCAAACGAACCGCCGCCCTGCTGAGTATGGCGGCTTCCAGCGCACGCCCGGTCAGCGCCTCCTTCTCGACGCTATGATAGGCCTCTATCGGGTTATTCGGCATGATCCAGCAACTCCCTTTCAATCGAGATGAGTTTGCGGGCGATCTTCAGCGCGTGATAGTAATCGCCCTCCGAGATCGAGACCCGTATCTGCTCCAGGTCTGACATCGCGGCCGGGATGGACTGGGCCACGTGCGCCAACGCCTCACCCAGCTTGGCCTGGTAATCGGCCAGATTGCGCGGGTCGATGTAGATTAGTTGCACCAGGAAATAGACCTGTTTGCAGACCGTATCGACCGCCGCCTCCGACAGGATGTCTTTTTCGCGCAGGATGGCGGCATCGTTGAGCAGGGTCAGTTCGGCCCGAGTCTCGCCGTTCACCACCACGGCCCCATTGAGAAAGAATTTTTCCCTGGGCCTTAAGGTCAACCTGAGCGGCACACATCCCTCCTGTTAAAAGTAAGTTGCACTACGGTGTAGCGGCTAAGCGAATTGTTGCGCAAGACTGGAATAACCGCCGCCCAAGGCGGACTGTACGCTTCGCGCCAGATCGGCGCGCTGTCCAGCCACTTGTACGATCATAGTCTGGATGGATTGCGCGGCCTCCGCCACCTGCTTATCGCTGGCCGTCGCATCCAGATTCGGCAGATTCAACCCCTGCCCCTGGCTGGGCAGACCGACACCATCCGGCAAGCCTTGTTCGGCCTGCGGATCACGCGGCACTTGCAGCGCCTCAATCTCCTTGCGCAAACCACTAAATGCCATCAGGAAAGCGGTACGTTGTGGGTCTTGCTGACCATATGGCGGAAACTGTTTTACGATCGCCTGCAAATTGGCGTTCATATGACTGAGCGTTTCTTGCTGTTTGGCCAGGGTCCGATCGGCCTGGTTAATAAGCTTGCCAGCCGAGATGGCGCGATCCTGTCCCAGTTGGATAGTGGCCGCCGAACTGATGCTGACTCGCTCGACGCCACCGCTGCCTCCGGCATCAGGGGCGCCCCGCTGCGCCAAACCAGCATTCGCAACCTGCGGCTGTGAACGAGCATCGGCAACCCGCGTCTGAAAGACCGAGCTGCTAACGCTTTGTAAACTGGTCACCATGGCCGTCTCCTTAGATCGCCTGGCGCGGGATCAAGCCCGCGCCAGGTCTTCAGGAGCCCTTCAATCGTAACTTAGAAGAGTCTCAGGATCGATTGAGCGGCTTGCGAGGCCAGGCTTAACGACGTGACACCCAACGATTGCCGGGTCTGCAACATCAACATACTGGCGCCTTCCTGGTTGGTATCGGCGGCCGTCAGGTTATTGGCGCCATCCGCCAGGTTATTCATCATGCTGGACATGAACGATTGCCGGGTTTGCAGGGTGGACAGATTACCGGCCAGCTTCGCCGATTCGGACTGAAGGGTCGCCAGCGCGTCGTTTAACGAGGTCTGTACGGCGGCGATCTCGGCCGTGGTATCGATATTAGCGGTAGTAAGATTACCTTGGGCGCCCACAGCCACAGCACCCCCAGTGATCGACAAGCCAGTCGTTGACCCATCGAAACCGGACAGGGTAATGCTGGTGGTCGAGGTCTCGTTGAAGTCAACCGTCAGCGTGGTAGTGCTTTGCAGGAAGTTGACGCCTTTGTAGGTGGAGTCGGTCTGGCTCAGATCGTTCATCTGCTTGATGACGCTGTTATAGGAATCCGCCGCGGCCTGGAGCAATGTACCGCTGGTCGATTGACCAAGCGCTGCGCCGGCCTGGGTCAATTGACCCGACAAACTAGCAATCATCGAGCGCAGGCCGGTCACGCCGGTATCGGCGGTCTTGATCATCTGAATCGCTTCGCCGATGTTGTCCTTCAAGGTA
The DNA here is from genome assembly GCA_002782005.1 of Hydrogenophilales bacterium CG12_big_fil_rev_8_21_14_0_65_61_21. GTDB lineage: Bacteria > Pseudomonadota > Gammaproteobacteria > Burkholderiales > Thiobacillaceae > Parasulfuritortus. The sequence continues at coordinate 2,851 of PFGT01000015.1, forward strand.
CTGAGTTGATCGGCGCGTTGGTTGTAACCGGCCGCAGCGAAATACGAGGCCGGATTATCCAGCGCGGAGTTGACCTTCAGGCCGGTGGATAGGCGTTGCTGGGTTTGGCCTTGCAGTTGAGCGGTTTGTTGCAGACTGAGCAGGTTGGCCCGCATTGCGGAGGTCAGATTAACGGTGTTCGACATGATGAAACTCCTTTTCTAGGGTTGATTAGCAAGGAATTCTTCCTTGCCGTGACTGCGGAAACTTCCGTTGTCACTGACGTTATCGGACACCCCCGGAAAAACTTTAGGCCTTGAGCGAAAAAAAATTTCTGCCGGCCGCTCAGGCAAAATCCATGCAGGCGATAGCCGCCAATACGGTGCGTACCCGGCCCATGATTTGCTGCATCGTGGCGTCGATGGCCGACGCCGAAATGGCGGTTTCACTGTCGCCGCGCCCCGCCGCCCAGTTGGCCGAGGCGCCCAGTGCGGCGTAGCAGAGGCCTATCTCGCGCGCCAGATAGGCCTCCGGCATACCGGTCATGCCGACCATGTCGGCGCCGTCGCGGGCCATCCGATCGATCTCGGCCTTGGTTTCCAGACGCGGGCCTTGTACGCAGCCATAAACACCGCCGGCCATGAAGTCCTCGCCCGCTGCCGCCAGCGCGCGGATGCAGCATTGCCGGGTGGCTTCGCAATAGGGCCAGGTGAAATCGGTGTGGCTGACCTGCTGGTGGCCGTATTCGGCGAAGGTAGTTTCCCGACCGTGGCTGTAATCGATAATCTGGTCCGGCACTACTAACCGACCGGGCCGTAACTCCGGGTGTATCCCGCCCACCGTCGCCACGGCGACCACATGGGTCACCTTCTGGGCATGCAGCGCCCAGATGTTGGCCCGGTAGTTCACCAGATGCGGCGGAATGGTGTGGCCATAACCGTGACGGGCCAGGAATACTACCGGGCGGCCACCCAGTTCGCCGAAGGTCAGTGCCCCCGATGGCTGACCATAAGGGGTCCTGACGACCTCCCGACGGCGGATGGAAAGTCCGGGAAGCTGGGTCAGGCCGCTACCGCCGATAATTGCCAGCATATTAGAACTCATAGGCGCTTAATCCTCCTTCAATGCGTAGATGCCGGGCAGGTTGCGCCACAGACCATAGGCATCCATACCCATGCCGAATACATAACGGTTCGGCAGGGTCAGGCCAACATAATCGGCCTGCACCGGTTTGCCATGGCCCAGGTCCTTTTCGGCCAGCACGGCGATCTCGACCTTGGCCGCGCCCATGTCCAGCAGCCGGGCCTTGGCCGCCGCCAGGGTATAGCCTTCGTCCAGGATGTCGTCCAGCAGCAGCACCATGCGCCCAGCTATCTCCTTGCTCGGCATGGCCCGCCATTCAATGCCGCTGCCTTGCGTAGCGTCCCCATAGCGGGTGGCATGGAGGTAATCGAACTCCAGCGGGAAGGCCAGGCGCGGCAACAACTGGCCGGCGAAGATGACCGCACCGCCCATCATGCAGAGTGCGATTGGAAAACGATCCGCCAGCCGGTCGCCGATCTCCCCGCCCAAACGATCCAGTGCGGCATCGATCTCCCGTTGGCCGACCAGCAGCTCACCCCGGTTAAACAGGCGCCAAGCGGCCTCGATCCGACGATTCATCATAAGCCTATCGAGAAGCAGTCAGTTGCCGTTTCTAGAATCATCGCTCCAGTCCGCTCCGCTGACGGCGGGCCTCATACAGGCAGACGCCGGCCGAAACCGATACGTTCAGGCTCTCCACTTGGCCGTACATGGGAATGCGCACCAACAGGTCGCAGTGCTCGCGGGTCAGGCGGCGCATACCCTCGCCTTCCGCCCCCAGCACCAGCGCGGCCGGGCCGGAAAAGTCCGCCTCGTTGACCGCCAACGTACCATCCTGATCGGTGCCGACGATAAGGATGTTGCGCGCTTTCAACTCGCGCAAGGCCCGAGCCAGATTGGTCACCGGGATATAAGGCACGCTATCGGCGGCGCCGCTGGCGGCCTTGATCGCCACCGAGCCGAGGCCGGCGGCCCGGTCTTTGGGCGCGATGACCGCATGGGCGCCGAAGGCATCGGCGCTACGGATGCAGGCGCCCAGATTATGGGGGTCGGTGACGCCATCCAGGACCAGCAAGAGCGCCGGCTCGGTCAGGTCTTCCAGCAATTCATCGAGATTTTTGGCCAACTGGATGGGGTCGACAAAGGCCACCACGCCCTGGGATTTACCCTTGGCCATTTCCTCCAGCCGGGAGGCCTCGCTGCCGACCAGTTTGACGCCTTTATCCCCGGCATATTTCCGGACATCCTGGGCCCGTTTGTCGCGCCGGGCCTCGTCCAGGTAGATGACCTGAATGCTTTGCGGGTGATGGCGCAAGCGGGAAATGACTGCATGGAAACCGTAGATGAGGGTGCGCTGGCTCATGGCTTGGCCTTCTTCTTCGCGGCGACCGGTTTCGTGGCCGGTTTCCTTGCTGCGGAGGTGCTTTTGGCCGTGGCGGGCTTAGCTGCCTTTTTAGTCTTGGCAGCGGCGACACCGGCAATGGCCGGCTTCCGTGGCTGATCCGTCTCGGCCAGGACGAAGTCGATCTTGGAGGTCTCCAGTTCCACCTGGGCCACCTTGATGTGTACCTTGTCGCCCAGACGGTAACGCTTGCCGGTCCGTTCGCCCAGCATCTGGTGGCGGGCCGGATCGAAGTGGAAATAATCCTGGCCCAGGTCGGAGACGTGCACCAGACCCTCCACAAAGACCTCGTTCAGGGCCACGAAGATGCCGAAGCTGGTGACGCCGCTGATGGTCCCGTCGAACTCTTCGCCCAGCTTGTCGCGCATGAAATAGCACTTGAGCCAGGACACCACGTCACGGGCGGCCTCATCGGCCCGCCGCTCGGTCATCGAACAATGGGCGCCGATGGCCTCCCAGTTGCCTGGGGCATAGGTCTCGTTGGCCAGACAGGCCTTGATGGCGCGATGCACCAAGAGGTCCGGATAGCGCCGGATCGGCGAGGTGAAGTGGCTGTAGGACTCATAGGCCAGACCGAAATGGCCGATGTTCTCGGGGCTGTAGACGGCCTGCTGCAATGACCTGAGCATGACCGTCTGGAGCAGTTGTTCATCCGGTCGGCCCTTGATCTTGGCCAGTAGATCGGCGTAGTCCTTGGCATGTGGATCGTCGCCGCCGGCCAGGACGAAACCGAACTCGGCCATGAACTCATGCAGGGCCTTCAGCTTGACCGGCGTCGGCCCCTCATGGATGCGATACAGGGTGGCATGCTTGCGCTTTTTGATAAATTCCGAAGCGCAGACATTGGCCGCCAACATGCATTCCTCGATGATCCGGTGGGCGTCGTTGCGCGCGGACGGAATGATCCGCTCAATCTTGCCGGTGACCTCGTCGAAGACCATCTTGGTTTCCAGTGTTTCGAAGTCGATTGCGCCGCGCTTGCTGCGCGCCTTGAGCAGGACGTGGAACAGTTTGTCGAGGTTTTGCAAAGGGGGCAGCAGGTGGGCCTTGTCCTTGGGCGCCTTGCTCGGCTCGTTCAGCCAGTCCCAGACCTGGTTATAAGTGAGCCTGGCCTTGGAATGCATCACGCCTGAGAAGAAACGGTATTTCTTGATCGTGCCGGTGCTGGCGACTTCCATCTCGCAGACCATGCACAGCCGATCGACCTCGGGATTCAGCGAACACAGGCCGTTGGAAAGTTCCTCCGGCAGCATGGGGATAACCCGGCGCGGGAAATAGACCGAATTGCCCCGCTCATAGGCCTCTTTGTCGAGTGCTGAACCCGGCTGCACGTAGTGCGCCACGTCAGCGATGGCCACCCATAACTTAAAGCCGCGGCCGCTCGGTTCGCAGTACACGGCATCGTCGAAGTCGCGCGAGTCGTCGCCGTCGATGGTCACCAAAGGCAGGGCGCGGATATCCTCGCGGCTGGCATCCAGATCACGCTTGGTCACGCCCTTGGGCAGCTTCTTGGCCTGGGCCGCGACCTCTTTGGAAAACTCAAAGGGCAGGTCGTGCTTGCGCAAGGCGATCTCGATCTCCATGCCGGGATCGGCATAGTTGCCCAGCACGTCGAGGATGCGGCCCATGGCCGGGGCGTTCCTGGTCGGCTGCTCGACGATCGCCACCGTCACCACCTGGCCGAAACCGACCTTGAGCGATTCGCCGGGCGGTATGACGATGTCCTGGTTGATCCGCTTGTTCTCGGCTACCACCCACTGATAGCCATGCTCGCGGTACAAACGGCCGACCAACCGGCTATTGGCCCGTTCCAGCACCTCGACGATCTTGCCCTCCTTGCGGCCGCGCCGGTCGAGGCCGCGTTCCCGGCACATAACCCGGTCGCCATGCAGGACCTGATGCATCTCCTTTTCGGACAGGAACATGTCGCCCGACTTGTCGTCCGGGATAAAGAAACCGAAACCATCGGCATGGCCCTCAACCCGGCCGACCTTCAATTCGATCTTGTCGGGGAGGCAAAGACCATCGCGCCGATTGATAACCAGTTGGCCGTCGCGCTGCATGGCCCCCAAACGGCGGCGAAAGGACTCGGATTCGTCTGCGTCGATGTCCAGGCGGGCAGCCAAGTCGTCAGCCGGCAACGGTCCGCCGGCCTCGGTCACCAGTTGCAGGATGAACTCCCGGCTGGGTAACGGGTTTTCATATTTTTCCCGCTCCCGCTGCAAGAATGGATCTTGCCAGCGCAGGCCCTTATGGCCTCGCCCTTTTCCAGAACTCTTTTTCGTTGTCATTGAAAACCTGTTTTATGCGATTGAAACGGCGTTGACATAGGCACACCTGCGTCGCTAGAATGCGCCCCTCTTTGCCCAGATGGCGGAATTGGTAGACGCACTAGGTTCAGGTCCTAGCGCCGGCAACGGTGTGGAGGTTCGAGTCCTCTTCTGGGCACCACAGTAAGACAAAAAGCCGGCGTTAGCCGGCTTTTTTATGGCCTTCTTCATTCGAACGGATGCCGCCGGACGATGGTTTCTTCCCGCTCAGGTCCGGTAGAGATGATGTCGGCGGGGACGCCGCACAGCGCTTCCATACGTTTCAGGTAGGTCTGGGCATTGGTCGGCAACGCTTCGAAGGTCTTCACGCCGACGGTACTCTCCTTCCAGCCAGGGTGGTCTTCATAGATCGGCTGGCAATCAGCCAGCATCTCCGAGCCGACCGGCAGGATGTCGTAGACCTCGCCGCCCACCTTGTAGCCGGTGCAGATGCGTACCGTGTCCATGCGGTCGAGCACGTCGAGCTTGGTCACGCACAGGCCGGTCAGTCCGTTAATCTGGATCGAGCGCTTCAACGCGGCCGCGTCGAACCAGCCGCAGCGGCGCGGCCGGCCGGTCGTCGAACCGAATTCGTTGCCCTTCTCGGCCAGCCACTTGCCATCCGCGTCGAATAGCTCGGTCGGGAATGGGCCAGAGCCAACCCGTGTGGTATAGGCCTTGGTGATGCCCAGTATGTAATGCATGGATGACGGCCCCATGCCGGAGCCGGTACAAGCGCCGCCGGCGGTGCAGTTGCTGGAGGTGACAAAGGGGTAGGTGCCGTTGTCGATGTCCAGAAGGGTGCCTTGTGCGCCCTCAAACAGCAGGTTCTCGCCGCGCTTGTTGGCCTCGTACAGCTTGCGCGGCACGTCGCCGATCATCGGCTTGATCTTTTCGGCCAACTCCATCGTCTGGTCGAGCGTCTTGTGGAAATCGACCGTTTCCCACTTGAAGTAATGTTTGAGCACATAGTTGTGGTAATCGAGCACTTCACCCAGCTTGGCGGCAAAACGTTCGCGGTGCAGCAGGTCCTGCATCCGGATGGCGCGGCGGGCGACCTTGTCTTCATAGGCCGGGCCGATGCCGCGCCCGGTGGTGCCGATCTTGCCGGCGCCCTTGGCAGCCTCGCGGGCATGGTCCAGGGCTACATGATGGGGCAGGATCAGCGGGCAGGCCTCGGAGATAGTCATCCGGCTAACCACGTCAACGCCGTTTGCCTCCAGTTTTTCTACCTCTTCGATCAACGCCTCGGGCGAGACCACCACGCCGTTGCCGATGTAACAGCGCACGTTGCCGCGCAATATGCCGGAGGGGATGAGGTGCAGCACCGTCTTCTTGCCGCCGATCACCAGGGTATGACCGGCATTGTGGCCGCCCTGGAAACGCACCACGCCCTGGGCGCGGTCGGTCAACCAATCGACGATCTTGCCCTTGCCTTCGTCACCCCACTGGGTGCCGATCACCACCACGTTCTTGGTCATTTTCGTATCCGTGAAAACAATATTTACAAAGGGACTACCTGCCAAGCGCCCGCCAGCCATGCCAAGCGCCGGTTGCACCCGGTTTCGGCAGGAGGGGAGGCTGGGCCGCCGCCGAATTCAACCACGACCCGTTCGCCGGCGCCGCGCAATTCGGCCATCCGCGCCTTGAGCTCCGCGCTACTGTCCGGCGGCGCGAGTATGCCTGCCCGCCCAGCGGGTTCTGGCAGGCTGGCCAGAATACGGCGCAAATCCAGGCTAAAACCGGTACCGGGACGACTGCGCCCGAACACCGCGCCAGCGCCATCATAGCGCCCGCCCAGGGCCACCGCCGAGGCCTGGCCACCGACATAGGCGGCAAAGACCGCGCCGGTGTGATAACCATAGCCACGCAGGTCGGCCAGATCGACGCCCAAATCGGCCATGCCGTTGACCGATAGCAAGCCGGCCAGATCGTCCAGGGCCTGCGTGACGCCGGGCAGATCGGGCAATGCCCGACGCGCCTGCTCGATGACCTCGGGGCCGCCATACAGCTCCGACAAGCGCAGGAAAGCGCCGCGCCAGGGCTCGGACATGGTCTCGGTCAATTCGATCAGTAGCGGCATATCCTTGGCCCGCAGGGCGCGGAACAATGGCTGTCCAACCGCGCCATCCAGCCCGGCGGCGGCGGCCAGTGCCCGGAACAGGCCGACATGGCCAAGGCTGACCCGGACATTGGTCAGGTCAGCAATCGCCAAGGAGGCCAGCAGCAATTCCAGTATCTCCCGGTCCGCTTCGATACCAGGATGGCCAAACAACTCGGCGCCGACCTGGTAGGGCTCGCGCGAGGTCATCAGCCCCGAGGGCCGGGTATGCAGCACCGGGCCGGCATAGCACAACCGGGTTGGGGATTGGCGATTGAGCAGGTGAGCGTCGATGCGGGCAGCCTGAGGCGTCATATCGGCCCGCACACCCATCATCCGGCCGGACAGGCCATCGACCACCTTGAACGTCTTCAGGTCGAGGTCGCCGGCGGCGCCGGTCAGCAGCGAATCCAGATATTCGATCAGTGGCGGGCAGACCAGCTCATAGCCATAACTATCGTACCTATCCAGCAATTGCCGGCGCAGGGACTCGGCCTGCCAGGCATAGGGCGGCAGGATGTCTTCGACGTATTCGGGCAGCAGCCAGGGATGGGTCATAGCGCGGCGGTCATCGGGCGATCAATAACAATAACAAGCCGGCCAGCATCGAGGCCAAACCCATAAAGCGAATCTGGCCATCATGTAGCTGGATCATGCGCTTGAAGGCCTCGCGCCAGGCGACCGGCGCCAGGAACGGCAGCACGCCTTCCATGACCAGCATCAGCGCCAGGGCCGGCACGAAGCTATCCTTCAAGCTCACTTGCCGCCGCCTCTGGGAGACTTCATGTAGCGGAAGAAGCTGGAATCAGGCTGCAAGACCATCACGTCGCGTCGATCGCCGAAGCTCGCCTTATAGGACTGCATACTGCGATAGAAGGCATAGAACTCGGGGTTCTTGCCATAGGCGGCGGCATAGACCCCGGCGGCCTTGGCATCGCCCTCGCCCTTGACCGTCTGGGCGCCTCGATAAGCCTCGGCGACGATCACTTCCCGCTGCTTGTCGGCATCGGCCCGAATCTGCTCGGCCTCGGCCGAACCGGTAGAACGCAGCTCGTTGGCGACCCGCTTGCGTTCCGCCTCCATGCGCCGGTAAACCGATTCGCTCACCTCGGTGGGCAGTTCAACCCGCTTGATCCGGACATCCAAGACCTGAACGCCGAAACGTCGGGCATCAATATCGGCCTTGTCGCGCAATTGCTTCATGATGTCGTCGCGCTCGCCGGAGACCACGTCGTGCACCGTGCGCTTGCCGAACTCGGCCCGCATACCGTCGTTGACGGTCTGCGCCAAGCGGTTCATGGCCCGCTTCTCGTCGCCGGCAAAGCTGACGTAGAACGTCTTTACATCGACGATGCGCCATTTGACAAAGTAGTCCACCAGCACGTTTTTCTTTTCTGAGGTAATGAAACGCTCTGGCTCGGCGGCGTCCATCGTCAATATCCGGGTATCGAAATAACGCACGTTCTGGGCCAGCGGCAGCTTGAAATAAAGCCCCGGCTGACGGTCGATGCCGACCACCTCGCCCAACTGGAACACCATGGCGGTCTGCCGCTGATCCACCGTGTAGATAGACAACGACATCAACACCAGCGCCAGGATTACCGGCACAATCAAATTACCGAGCATCTTCATGGCCGTTCCTCCCGGTCGCGGTTACGGAAGGTATCCCGACTGCGGGCATCAGCGGCTGGAGTGCCGCTCGGGGCCGGTTGCGCCACGGTCGGCGCAATCTCGGTCGGGACTGGCCCGCCCGCGGCCTGCATCAGCTTGTCGAGCGGCAGATAAAGCAGATTGCCGCCCTGCTTGCCATCCACCATCACCTTGGTGGTATTGGACAGAACCTGTTGCATGGCATCCTGATACATACGCTCGCGGGTGACCTGCGGCGCCTTGCTGTACTGAACCAGTATCTGGCTGAAGCGGCTGGCCTCGCCCTCGGCATTGGCCACCACTTTTTGTTGGTAGCCCAAGGACTCCTCGTGCAACCGGGCCGCCACGCCCTTGGCCTTGGGAATGACGTCGTTGGCATAGGCCTGGCCTTCGTTCTTCAGGCGTTCCCGATCCTGTCCGGCCTTGACCGCATCGTCGAACGCGGCCTGGACCTGCTCGGGCGGCTGGGCATTCTGCATGTTCAGCTTGCTGATATTGATGCCAGTTTTATAACGATCCAGTATCAATTGCATCAGCTTGGTCGCCCGATCGGCCACCTCGGCGCGGCCCTCGTACAAGACGAAATCCATCTTGCTCTTGCCCACCACCTCGCGCATGGCGCTCTCCGCCACCTGCCGAACCGCCGCGTCGGGGTCACGATTCATGAACAGATACTCCACCGGGTCTTTCAAGGTGTATTGAACCGAAAACTGCATGTCGATGATGTTCTCGTCGTCAGTCAACATCAGCGATTCTGACAACACCTTGGCGCGGACATTGTTGTGGTAACCCACCTCCGCAGTCCGAACCTGCTCGACATTGACCACTTCGGCCGATTCGAACGGATAAGGTAGATGCCAGCGCGGGCCAGGCTGGGTGGTCTCGACGTACTTGCCGAAGCGGAGTACCACGCCGCGCTGTCCGGTATCAACGATATAGAAGCCGCTGGCCAACCAGACCAGCACGGCCAGCACGACCAGCAGACCAGCCCCGCCCGGGATATTGAAGCGCGCCAGACCGCCGCCCGGCCCGTCACCGCCGCCATCGCCAGGCAAGCGATCTTTGCCGCCGAGCAACGAGTTCAGCCGCTGTTTGAATTGTTTCCAGATTTCATCCAGATCGGGCGGACCGCCATTACCGCGCTTGTTGCCCCACTGCGGATCATTCCATGCCATCTTGATCGACTTCAGATAGTTGTAGGTTATCCCGACGCCGGTCTTGGGCGAACCGGACCAGGGCCTGCTTGAGCAGATCCACGCCGGCGCCGGTTCTGGCACTTAACGAGACACGCGAAATGTTACCACACTCGTCCATGGCAACCGCCGGCGCCGCGCCGGTTAGATCGATCTTGTTCAAGACCGCGATCCGTGGCACGTCTTGGGCGCCGATCTCCTCCAGCACCTTGTCCACCTCCTCCATCTGCCGGTCGCGGTTAGCGCTGGCGGCATCCACTACATGGAGCAGCAGATCGGCCTTGGCCGTCTCTTCCAGGGTGGCATGAAACGCTGCCACCAGCATATGCGGCAGATGGGTGATGAAGCCGACCGTGTCAGACAGAACCACCTGCCCGGCGTCCGGCAGCCAGACCTTGCGGGTCGTGGTGTCCAGGGTAGCGAACAACTGGTCGGCGGCGTAGACGCCGGCATGGGTCAAGGTATTGAACAAGGTGGACTTGCCGGCGTTGGTGTAGCCCACCAGCGAGACCGACAGCGCCCCGCCCCGGCGCCGCGCGCGACCTTGCAGGGCGCGGCTTTTTCCCAGCTTGGCAAGTCGTGCCTCGATGTTCTTGATCTTGGCGTTGATGATCCGTCGGTCTAGTTCCAACTGGGTCTCACCCGGGCCGCCGCGCATACCGATACCGCCCTTTTGCCGCTCCAGGTGGCTCCAACCGCGTACCAGACGCGTCGCATAGTGCCGCAACTGAGCCAGCTCGACTTGCAGCTTGCCTTCATTGGAACGGGCGCGCTGGGCGAAGATGTCCAGGATCAACGCGGTGCGGTCCAGCACCCGGCATTGCATACGTTTCTCCAGGTTGCGTTCCTGCACCGGAGACAGGTCGTGATTGAAGATCACCAGGGCCGCATCGGCGGCCTGGGCGCTGGCGGCGATTTCGTCGGCCTTGCCGCTGCCGACGAACAGCGCGGCATCCGGCCGGTCGCGCTTGGCTTCCACCACGGCGCGAATCGCTAGGCCCGCACCGCCAGCCAGAAGCTTCAGCTCGGCCAACGACTCGGCATAGTCAGGCTCGCCAAAATCGATGCTGACCAGAACCACGGCCCGATCCTGGCCAGGCCGATCGGAGGCCGGCGGCCGTTCAAACATAGGGGACTATCGGGACGGACAGGAGCGGGATGCCTATTCTTCCTCGACCGGTTCGCTGGGCTGCCGATAAACCACAGGCCGGGCCGGCACGATCGTCGAGATGGCGTGCTTGTAGACCATCTGGGTGATGGCATTCTTGAGCAGGACCACATACTGGTCATAGCTGTCGATATAGCCTTGAAGTTTGATGCCGTTAACAAGATAAACGGAAACCTGCACCTGTTCCTGGCGCAAGGTGTTTAAAAACGGGTCTTGTAACTGCTGCCCTTTGCTCATGGCGTTTTCCTTATCAAATCGATTCAATCCGCTCGCGGCGGAGGGGCGCGAATTTTACCTTATTCGCAAAAAAAATAACCGGCCCGGCAACGCTGTGAAAAATCTTCAGGGCCGACCAACGCCGGCCCGCTGGATAGTATGTGGACGAACAAGACAAAACCAAGTTCAACCCCGGCAAAATATTTTTTTCCGTCAGCCGCCGTAGCGCTTGTTGCGCTGACGGCGCTGGCGCAGGGCCTTGTGAATATCACCCTTGGCCAGCGGCGCCTTGGGCTGGCGGGCCTCGAACGGGTTCGCGCTCACCCTGAACTCAACCCGCAACGGCGTGCCCTGTAGATGAAACGCCTCCCGGAAGATGTTTTCCAGATAGCGCTGATAGGCGCCGGGCATGTGATCCACATGGTTGCCATGAATCACGATGATGGGTGGGTTCATGCCGCCCTGGTGAGCGTATTTCGGCTTGGGCCGGAACTGGCCGACGCGGGCTGGGTTATGCCGCGCCACCGCTTCCTGCAAGACCTGGGTCAGCTTGGGCGTCGGCAACCTGGCCATGGCGGCGCGGTAGGCCTCATCGATGGACTTGAGCAGGCCGGCGATGCCACTGCCCTTGAGCGCCGAGATATAGTGAAACTTGGCGAAGGTCAGGAAATCCAGCTTGCGCGCTAGTTCCCGCTTGACCTGTTCGCGCCGATAGTCATCGGTGTCGTCCCATTTATTGATCGCCACCACCAGGGCGCGACCCGCCTCCAGGACAAAGCCCGCCAAATGGGCGTCCTGGTCGGCGATGTCCTGGGTGGCATCGAGCACCAGCACCGCCACATTGGCGTCCTCGATGGCCTGCAAGGTCTTGACCACGGAAAATTTCTCGATCGCCTCGATCACCCGACCCTTGCGCCGCACCCCGGCGGTGTCGATCAAGGTGTACTTGCGCCCGGCCCGCTCAAAATCGACGTAGATGGAATCGCGCGTGGTGCCCGGCTCATCGAAGGCAATCACCCGTTCTTCGCCGACCATGGTATTGACCAAGGTGGACTTGCCGACGTTGGGCCGGCCGACGATAGCGATCTTGGGATGATCCTGCACCGACGAGTCTTCCGGCTCGACGGCGAAGGTCTCCAGGACTAGCTCCATCAAGCCGCTCACGCCCTCGCCGTGGGCGCTGGATACGGCATAGGGCCGGCCCAAAGCCAATTCGTGGAACTCCGATATAGCCACGTCAGAGGCCATGCCCTCGGTCTTGTTGACCGCCAGGAAGACCGGGCGGCCGAGCCGACGCAAGCGGTCGGCGATGATCTTGTCCTGAGCGGTGACGCCGGTACGGCCATCGACCAGAAAGATGACCGCATCGCCCTCATCCACCGCCTGCAAGGTCTGGCGGGCCATCTCGGCCAGGATGCCGGTATCCGCCACCGGCTCGAAGCCGCCAGTATCGACCAGCAGATAAGGCTTGCCGCCGACCCGGCCATGGCCGTAATGACGGTCGCGGGTGAGGCCCGGCAGGTCATGCACCAGGGCATCCCGCGTCTTGGTCAGGCGGTTGAACAGGGTGGACTTGCCGACGTTGGGCCGGCCGACCAAAACGATGGTGGGTTTCATGGTTTAGCCGCAATCGCGGCTAAAGCCGCTCCTACAGTCTCACTGAATCTTGAACGCATAGACCCCGCCCTTCGCCGTCTGGACAATCAGGCCGCTCTTGAGGGCCAGCATCTGGCCGTTAACCGCACCGCCATCGCTGGCCGTGCGGCCGACCAGGGCGCCGTTTTCCTCGCCGAGCAGGTGAATGTCACCCTGATAATCGGCCACCGCGACATATTTCGCTACCGCCAGTGGCGTACTCAAACGCCGGTCGCGCAGGGCGTCCTGCTTCCATGGATTGGCGCCGCTGGTCAGGTCGTAACCCTGCACCGTGGCGTGCTCGTCGGCGGCATAAAGGTAACGGCCGCCGATACCGGCGCCGCTCAGGCCGGAAAAATTACGCACCCATATCGGGTTGCCGTTGGTCTGATCGAAACAGCCGATCCGCCCCTGATAGGCGGCGGCGCAGACCACCTGATCGTCGGCGGCGAGCGGCCCGGTAACATCGGCGATCCGCTCCAGCTCGTTCGCGCCCTTGGCTATGGCGACGCTGGTTTCCCAAAGCGGCGCGCCATTGTTGAGCGCCAGCGCCGCCAGCGTGCCGCCGGGATAGCCGACGAACAAGGCCCGCTCGGTAAGCAACAGGTTGCCCGGCACACGCAAGGTCAAGGAAGGTATTACGCGGTTATAGACCCAGCGCCGCTTGCCATCCTTGGCGTCGAGCAGCCAGACATTGCCGTCGTTGCCGCGCACCGCGACTGCGCCATTGGCCGCCACCGGCGGCGCCAGTATCTCGCCGGATAGCTTGGCCGACCAGGCGAGCTGGCCGTTCTCGGTACGATAGGCCAACACCTCGCCTTTGGCCGTGCCGACCAAGGCCAGGCCGTCGCCGACGCCGACGCCGGCCGACAGAAATCGCCCGGCATCAATGCGCCACAGCTCGCGGCCGCTGGCCAGATCGAGCTTGACGAGATGGCCTTCCGTGCCGGCCGCATACACCGCCTGGCCGTCGGTAACCGGCGAGAACACATATGGCAAGCCCTTGCCGACATTGGCATCCCACATCCGGGTCAGATTGGCCGTCGCCATGATCGGGGCCAGAGCGGCGGGCTTCGCCTCGGTCGTCTTGGCGCCCGACAGGCCGAACCAACCGCCTACTGTGCCGCAACCGCTTAAACCGGCCGCCACTAGAAGCGCCAGCAGTATCCGTTGTTTCATATCAGCCGCCCACCCCGCCCAACTTGATTTCCACCACGGCCTTCAGTGGACTCTTGGGGTCCAGTTTAGCCAATGCCGCCTGGTAAGCAGTGCGCGCCTCAGCGGTCTTACCTTGAGCGACCAGGACATCGCCCTTGAGGTTGGCAAAGAGCGGCGCGAAGGCCGGGTCGGGGTCGCCGTCCAGGGTCTTGGTCGCCCCGGCATAATCCTTCAGGTCCAGTTGCACCGAGGCCAGGCGCAACCTGGCCAGCGCCGTCAGGCCTTGGTCCTTGGCGTGCTCCAGGGCATATTGGTACTGCGCCTGGGCGCTTTTCAGGTCACCGTTGACGAAGTTGGTCTTGGCCGCCAGCCAGGCCGCAGGCAGGGCATAACCGCTGCGGCCGTAATCGTCCATGATCTTGCCGGTCAATTCCTTGACCGACTTGGCGTCATTGGCCATGGCCGCCTGCATGGCCCGTTCGAACAGGCCCAGCGCCTCGCCCGACTGACGCGCGGACCAGACCTGATAGCCCTTCCAGCCGACCGTGGCGATGACGATGACTGTCGCGATGCCGACCACCAGGGTGCCGTTCTTGCGCCACCACGCCTTCAATTCGTCTAACTGTTCCTGTTCTTCGAGATCGAGAGCCATGTTTCTATCCTTATTTGAAAATAATCTTGTTCAATTCGGCCAATGCCACGCGCTGCTGTTCGCCTGCCAGCCGTAGCGGCTTGACGCTGGCCTCGCCGGCGGCCGCCTCGTCGTCGCCGATGATGACGGCATAACGCGCGCCGCTGGCATCGGCCTTTTTCATCTGTGCCTTGAAACTGCCGCCGCCGCAATGCAGCACCGTCCTGAGTCCGGTGTCACGCAGGGTCTCGGCGACCACCACGGCAAAACGGGCCGCCGCTTCACCGACGTTCACCACATAGGCATCCGGCCCTGAAGCCGGCGGCACGACCGTCATTTCGGTCAGCAAGGCCAGCAGTCGTTCCACCCCCATGGCGAAGCCGCAGGCCGACGCTGGTTTGCCGCCCAGTTGCGCCACCAGGCCGTCATAACGGCCGCCGGCGCAAACCGTGCCTTGTGCGCCCAGGCGGTCAGTAACCCATTCGAACACGGTGTAGTTGTAGTAGTCCAGGCCACGCACCAGACGGGGGTTGATGCGGTAGGCGATGCCGGCCGCCTCCAGACCCTGTCTGACCGAATCAAAATGGCTCAACGCCGCCTCATCCAGCTCGTCCATCAGCTTGGGCGCCGCCTCGACCAGGCCCTGCATGGCCGGGTTCTTGGTGTCGAGTATGCGCAGCGGGTTGGTGTGCAGCCGGCGCTGGGCGTCCTCGTCCAATTGATCCTGGTGCGCCGCGAAATATTCGATCAGCTTCTGGCGATGCCGGGCGCGTGACTCGGCGCCGCCCAGGGTGTTGATCTCCAGGCTGACCACCTCGGCCAAACCGAGTACCCGCCATAGCCGGGCGGTCATCGACAGGTGCTCGATGTCGATGTCCGGCCCGGCGAAGCCAAGCGCCTCGATGCCAATCTGGTGGAACTGGCGGTAGCGGCCCTTCTGCGGTCGCTCATGACGGAACATCGGACCCGAGTACCAGAGCCGCTTGCCGCCATTGAACAACAGGTTGTGCTCGACCGCCGCGCGCACACAAGAGGCAGTGCCTTCTGGACGCAGGGTAAACGATTCACCGTTGAGCTCATCGACGAAGGTGTACATCTCCTTCTCGACGATGTCGGTGACCTCGCCGATGGCCCGCTTGAACAGGCCGGTCTGCTCCAGGATAGGAGTGCGCATTTCCTGATAACCGTAACTCGCCAGCCAGTCGCGGGTCACCGCCTCGAAGCGCTGCCAGAGGCCGATCTCGGCCGGCAGTATATCGTTCATGCCGCGCACGGCGCGGAGGGTTTCATTGGCCATAATGGGTCTTCACATAATTTTCGACGATGCCCTGGAACTCGGCGGCAATCCGGTCGCCCTTGAGGGTGACCGTCTTAACGCCATCGACATAGACCGGGGCCACCGGGGTTTCGTTGCTGCCGGGCAGGGAGATGCCGACGTTGGCATGTTTCGATTCGCCCGGCCCGTTCACCACGCAGCCCATCACCGCCACGGTCATGGCCTCGACGCCGGGATAGGCGCCGCGCCAGACCGGCATCTGGCCGCGCAACCAGTCCTGGATGTCCCGCGCCAGTTCCTGGAACACGGTCGACGTCGTCCGGCCACAGCCGGGGCAGGCGGTGACCAGCGGGGTGAAGGCGCGCAGGCCGATGGTTTGCAGTATTTCCTGGGCGACCTGGACCTCGATGGTCCGCGACTCGCCGGGCCGCGGGGTGAGCGAAATGCGTATGGTATCGCCGATACCTTCTTGCAACAGCACCGACAGGGCGGCGGTCGAGGCGACGATACCCTTGGAACCCATGCCGGCCTCGGTCAGGCCGAGATGCAGCGGGTAATCGCAACGAGCGGCCAGGTCTCGGTAGACCTCAATCAAATCGCGCACGCCAGACAGCTTGCAGGACAGGACGATATGGTCGCCCGCCAGGCCCAACTCCTCGGCCCGCGCTGCCGACTCCAGGGCCGAGGCGGTCAGGGCGTGGCGCATCACCGCCTCGGGTTCATGAGGGTGCGGCCGCTGGCCGTTGTCATCCATCATCCGGGCCAACAGTTCCGGGTCCAGGCTGCCCCAATTAACCCCGATCCGAACTGGCTTGTCATACCGGCAAGCGAAGTCGATCAGGGTGGCAAACTGGTCGTCGCGCTTGCTGCCGCGACCGACATTGCCGGGATTAATGCGCAGCTTGGCCAGGGCCGCAGCGCATTCCGGCGCCTGGGTCAGCAGTTTGTGGCCGTTGAAATGGAAATCGCCGATCAGCGGCACGGTGCAGCCCTTGGCATCGAGCTGCTCGCGGATGACCGGTACGGCCTGGGCCGCCTCCAAGGTGTTCACGGTCAGCCGCACCAGTTCCGAACCGGCCTGCCAGAGTTCATAGGTCTGAGCCACCGTAGCGGCGATATCCGAGGTATCGGTGTTGGTCATCGACTGGACGACGACCGGCGCGCCGCCGCCGATCGGGATGCCGCCCACCACGACCCGCCGGGTAGGACGGCGAACAATGGTTTGGATCATTGCAGCGTCAACCTCGCCACTTTGTCGCCAGTATACGGATGCAGATCGACTGTCTTGTCGTCATAAGTCAGGCGCACATGAAGGGCGTTGCCAACCACCAGTTTCAAGGGCGGTATGCCGCGCACGGTCATCTGCTCGCCGGCCCGCAGCAGGCGGCCAAAACGCTTCTGGTCGGCAGACACCACCTCGATCCAGGCATCTTCGTCTTGCACCGCCAGATGTACCGCGTGTTCGGTGACCGCTGCGGGATCGTTTTCTGGCGCCTTCGGTGTAGTCGGCTGATCTTTTGCCTGAGCGGCGGCGGCATTGGCCGCAGTTGCGCTTGCGCCAGCGCCGGCCGAGACTGCGGACTGGGCGGACGCGGCGACGTCGGGCGGCGTCGGTTCCGCCGACGGCGCGGGAACGACTTGTACCGGCGTCGCTCGAACCGGCGCTGGCGCGGTCTGGACGACTGCGGGCCGCGCCGCGCTGGTCAGATAGGCCTCTTCACCCTGTCTGAGCCAGGCGTACAGGGCCGCGACCAAAATCATGAACAGGATCAGCCCGGCCAGCGGCAGAAGCAGCCAACGCCGAACGGACGAGGTGCGAAATACCAGGTTCTCGGATGGCGCCGTAATGGTATTGGTGGGCTCGATAACCGGTTCGTTCAGGCCGGGCATCTGTTCGGCCGACAGGTCCAGCAAACGGGCGTAATTGCGCACGAAGCCGCGCACGAAAACGGTCGCTGGCAGACGGCTATAGTCTTCAGCCTCCAGTGCTTCAACCTGATGTGTGGACAGCTTCAGCTTTTCCGCCACAGCGGCGACGGTCAGGCCCTTTGCTGTCCTGGCCTCGGCCAGTATCCGGCCGAAACCTTGGCCGACATTTTCGCTCACCGCCCATCCCCCTGCTTGTCGAACTGACCATTCAACAGCCAGGCGGTCTCGCGCGACTCGGGATAACGCCGGCGCAACTGGGCGCCATATTCCGCTTCCGACTCACGGTTCCCTGCCTGACGTTCGACCCTGACCGCCAGCCAGAGGCCGGGCGCATCAAGACCACCTTGGCCATCCGCCCGGCTCAACAAACCGCGCGCCATGGCGATATTACCCTGCCGGAATTGAATATCGGCCAGCGTGACCAGCGCCTGGGGCTGATTCGGCGCCCGCACCAGCGCGCGCTTGGCCAGCTGTTCCGCCTCATCGGTATTACCCATGTGCAGGGCGCACTGCCCGGCATTGGCCAGCGCCTTCTCAGGAGTCACATAGAGCGGATTCTGCCAAGCCCGTTCGAACTGGCTCAAGGCCTCGGCGTAACGCCGTTGCGAGCAGAGGAAATAACCGAAGTTGTTATGCGCTTCGGAATATTGCGGTGCCATATCCAGCGCTCGTTGGAAGTTGGCTTCCGCCTCCTTGGTTTCGAGCAGCGCACCATGTAACAGGCCCAACATGTTGTACGCCGGGGCGTAGGAACCATCGGCCTGTAACGCCTCCTGTAGTTCCTGCGAGGCCACCCCATACTGGCGCCGGGAATAGTATTGCGCCGCCAGTTCGGTATGTACCCGAGCCCGGCTGTTGCTCGATTCCAGCACCTGGGAATCCTTACCCTCTGGGCCATTCCGCGCCGAAGTATGGGCGCAGGCGCCGAGCGACAGACTAAGGATCAAAACAAGCCATCGACTCATGTTCATAGTGTCAAATCCATCCGTTTGGTCGTCCGTCGGGTCTTGTCCAGCACCTGGCCGACCAACTGGCCACAGGCGGCGGCGATGTCATCGCCGCGCGTCTTGCGCGTGGTGGTGACAATACCTTCGGCCATCAGGCGGTAGGCAAAGGCGCGGACCTGTTCCGGCGGCGAACGGCGATAGCCGGAGTTGGGGAATGGATTGAATGGTATCAGGTTGAATTTACAGGGCAGGTCGCGGGTCAGTTCGATCAACTGCTCGGCCTGCTCCAGCCGGTCATTGACACCATCCAGCATGACATATTCGAAGGTAATGAAGTCGCGCGGGGCGTTCTCCAGATAGCGCCGGCAGGCCGCCATCAGCTCCTTGAGCGGGTACTTGCGGTTGATCGGCAGCAACTCGTCGCGCAGCCCATCGTTGGGTGCGTGCAAGGAGACAGCCAGGGCTACCGGCATATCCTCGCGCAGCCGATCCATGGCCGGCACGATGCCCGAGGTCGATACCGTCACCCGCCGCCGCGACAGGCCATAAGCATGGTCGTCAAGCATCAGCGACAACGCGGCAACGGTGTTGTCGTAGTTGAGCAGCGGCTCGCCCATGCCCATCAGGACCACGTTGGAAATGATCCGTTCACCTTTTGGATCGTGACCGAGTTGCTTGTTGGCCCACCACAACTGGCCGATGATCTCGGCCACGCTCAAGTTGCGGTTGAAACCCTGCCGGCCGGTCGAACAGAAGCGGCATTCCAGAGCGCAACCAACCTGAGTGGAGACGCACAGCGTGCCGCGCTCGCCGTCCGGGATGAAGACGGTCTCGACGTGGTTGCCGGGGCCGACTTCGAGTAGAAACTTGCGCGTACCGTCCTCGGACGCCTGTTCCTTGAGCAGCGCCGGCGGCCGTATCTCGGCCAGTTCATCGAGCTTGGCGCGCAAGCTCTTGGCCAGATCGGTCATTTGTTCAAAATCGTCGGTGCCATAGCGGTGCAGCCAGCGCAGCACCTGTTTGGCGCGAAAAGGCTGCTCGCCGATTTCCTGGAACCAGGCGGCGAGACCCTTTAGATCAAAATCGAGCAGATTATGTTTCATAAGGCGTGACTATGAGGCGTGACACAACGACGTCACGCCTTTCCCGCGCGTCAGCGCGAGTAAATTTGGTGGCCCGGGAAGAAGTAGGCTATTTCCACGGCAGCCGTTTCCGAGGCGTCGGAACCGTGCACGGCGTTGGCGTCGATGCTCTGGGCGAAGTCGGCGCGGATGGTGCCCGCTTCGGCCTTCTTGGGATCGGTGGCGCCCATCAGTTCGCGATTCTTGGCGATGGCATTTTCGCCTTCCAGTACCTGGACCATGACCGGGCCGGAGATCATGAACTCAACCAGATCGTTGAAGAACGGCCGGCCCTTGTGCACGGCATAGAAGCCCTCGGCCTCGGCGCGGGACAGGTGGATCATCTTGGCGGCAATGATCTTCAGGCCGTTGGTCTCGAAACGGCTGTAGATTTTGCCGATCACGTTCTTGGCGACGGCGTCGGGTTTGATGATGGAAAAGGTGCGTTCAATTGCCACGTTTAATTCTCCGGAAAGTTGTTGGATGAAGAAGTGGATAAAGCCGAAAAAAGGAGGGGGAAAATAGCACGAAAACCCTTTAAAATAAAGGCGGTTCCATGATTATGAGGAGAGCATCTTGGCCGAGGATAGCGCCCACGAAGACAGCGCCGACATCCGTGGCAAGGTATTTGTCCGGCTCGGCATCGCCGCCACGGTGACCGCCCTGGCCCTGGCGGCGCTCTGGTGGCTGGACCGCGGCGGCAAACCGCCAGCCAAGCCGGCCACTCCCGCCGCCATTGTCGTCGCCCCGCCCCGGACCCCGCCAGAGATCACCAAACCCGCCGAGGCGCCGCAACCCGTTCCGGCACCGGAAATCCAGGCCTCCGAGCCGCCTCTGCCAGCCGTCCCGCCGCCACCCGCCGTACATCTGGCGCCACACCAGGCCGCACCGCAAGCCAACCGGGCGACCGCCCCGGCGCCGCAGGCAATCAAGCCGGCCGTCAGCACGCCGGTTCCAACCGCCGCCGACGGCCGCTATGCAATCCAGGTCGGGGTCTTCGCCGACCCGACGCATGCCCAGGCGCTGGTCGACCGACTGACCGCACAGGGCATCCATGCCCATCTGGAGACCCGCGTCCAGGTCGGGCCATATGCCAACCGCGCCGAGGCCGATAAGGCCCAGGCCGTGCTGAAGAAGCTGGGAATTACCGGCTTAATCACGCCGGCTGCCAGAAAATAAGCCAGCCGGCCTCACCCGGCCCAGCCTGAAAGGCGCAATCGACGCCAATACCGGCCATCCAGACGGGTTGCCCGGCTATCGACAGCAGCGGCAAGCGGAGCCGTTCGTCCGGTGGCAGGCCCGCCTCGCGCAGCAGATTCTTCAGGGTTCTGCGCGGCCGTCGGCAGTCGGGCCTCAGTTTTTCGCCGCCGCCCCTCCAGCCCACCGTACAACCAGCCGCCGGTAGTTTGTCAGCGGCCAGGCCCTCGCCCACGGCGGCCAAGAAAATCAGACGTCCCAGGTCAGCGAGGATCAATTCAGACTCACCCCGCCAAAGCCATTGCCCCTCGACCGGCCCGACGTCTGCAACCAGACTGGCACGGCCGCGATGCCGGCGCAAAACCTTGCCGCCGAAGCGCCAAACCGGCTGCCGATCCGGCCCCGCCACCAGCAGCTGACTCAGCAAGGTCTCCAGATGGGCCTCGGAGGGTGTTACGGCAATCCGTTCGCGTAGCCAATAACGCAACACATTTCTGGCGCGGGCCGCCGCCAAGCGCCTCAGCCCGGCAAGATCGAGACTATCGCCTTGCGCCGTGTCGGCCATGTCGAGCCGGGCCAGATCGTCCAGCAAGGCCGCGCTTTCCATCAATCTGGCGGCGGTGCTGGCCAATATCTCGCGGCAAGCGGGAAAGCGCGCTTCGATCTCCGGCAGCATCTTGCCCCGCAGCCAGTTCCGGGTCAGCGCCTGATCGGCATTGCTCTCGTCGTCGATATAAGTTAAACCATGGCGGCGGGCGTAGCGGCGCAAATCATCCCTGGCCGCGTCCAGAAGCGGGCGCAGCAAGCGCGACCCGGCCAAGGCACGATCTTCCGCCATGGCCGCCAGGCCATGCACACCGGCGCCCCGCAGCAGACGCAATAACAAGGTCTCGGCCTGGTCGTCGCGATGGTGGGCGACCAGGATGAAGTCCGCCGGCTGCTCGCCGAGCGCGGCATAACGAACCTCGCGCGCCGCCGCTTCAAGACCCTGGCCATCGACCACGACGCGGACTCGGCGGACATTGAGCGGCACGTCGAGCCGGTCGCAAGCCATCTGGCAGGCAGCCGCCCAGTCGTCGGCATGGGGCGACAGGCCATGGTGAACGTGCACAGCGGTCAGCCGGAAAGCCAATAGCCGGCGTAGACCGGCGAGCAGATGCAGCAGCACGGTGGAATCGAGCCCACCGGAGTAACCGAGGCAAAGCCGGGCGGCAGGGAAGAGACGAGGAGCGAGAAAGTCCCGGACCTGACCGGAAAGGTCAGCGGACCCGGGTTTCCTTGAACTTGCCATAGCCCATCAGACGAGCGTAACGGGCGTTGAGCAAACCATCCAGCGGTTGCTCGCGCAGGTCAGACAAGGCCGCGACCAGGGCATCGCGCATGTTTTCCATCATGGCATCGGGGTCGCGGTGGGCGCCACCCAGAGGTTCATGAATAATCTTGTCGATCAGGTCCAGCGACTTCAGCCGATGTGCGGTGATACCCAGGCTCTCCGCCGCCAACGGCGCTTGCTCGGCGCTTTTCCAGAGGATAGAGGCGCAACCCTCGGGCGAGATCACCGAATAAGTGGAATATTGCAGCATCATCACCACATCGCCGACGCCGATAGCCAGGGCTCCGCCGGAACCGCCTTCGCCGATCACAGTGCAGATAATTGGGGTTTTAAGCTCGGCCATGACGTACAGATTGCGGGCGATGGCCTCGGACTGGCCACGTTCCTCGGCATCGACGCCGGGATAGGCGCCGGGCGTATCGATGAAGGTCATCACCGGTAACTGAAATTTCTCGGCCATGCGCATCAGGCGCAGCGCCTTGCGGTAACCCTCGGGCCGCGGCATGCCGAAATTGCGGTACTGGCGATCCTTGGTGTCGCGGCCTTTCTGATGGCCGATCACCACCACTGGCTCGCCATGGAAACGGGCCAGGCCGCAGATCATGGCGGCATCGTCGGCAAAGGCGCGGTCGCCGTGCAGTTCCTCGAAATCGGTGAACAGGGCGCGAATGTAGTCGAGGGTGTAGGGCCGCTGGGGATGCCGGGCCACTTGAGAAACCTGCCAGGCATTGAGCTTGGCGTAAATATCCTTGGTCAGCGCGGCGCTTTTCTTCCTGAGCCGGGTAATTTCCGGCGTCAAGTCGACGGTAGTCGCTCCGTCCTCACCCTCTTTTTCCCCTGAAACCTCCAGCAGACTCTCGATCTTGGCTTCAAGTTCGGCGATGGGCTGTTCGAATTCCAGGAAAACGGTCTTCATCGAGCTAAATCCACATTAACGAAGGGGCGCATTGTACCCTGCCCATCAGGCGAGCGCCTATCCGGCCGTCAATGTCCATGGTGATGTTCGCCCGCGCCATGAACATGACCGTGGGCGATCTCCTCGGCGCTCGCCGCACGCACCGCTTCGACTCGGCATTGCACCCGCAGCCCATGGCCGGCCAGTGCGTGGTTGCCATCCACCACCACCTTGCCGTCAGCCACATCGGTAACGGTATAGAGCAGTCGATGCCGGCCGTCCTCGGTAACGCCCTCGAACTGCATACCCACTTCGACGTTGGACGGAAACTGGTCGAGGTCTTCCATGCGTACCAACTCGGCGTCATAGTCGCCAAAGGCATCCTGCGGTTCCAGCACAAGATCGGCCTCGGCGCCGGCGACCTTGCCCTCCAGCGCCTCTTCCACCTTTTCGAAGATGCCGTCGTAACCGCCATGCAGATAAACCGCCGGTTCATCGACCGTCGCCTCTTCCAACAATTCCCCTTGCAATGTGGTGAGTCGGTAGGACAGCTTGACCACCGTATCCTTGGCAATACGCATTCAAATCCCCTTCGAAGAGTTATCGCGCCTCGGCCCCATAGCCACTGGCGAGCGGGCGTATTATCCCGAACGTAGAAATACAGCACCAGATTTTGTTCGTTTCTGGAAACCTCGAAAAGTCCAAGTTGAGCCAAGCAATGACCAAACGCAATCGTAGTGGCAAGACCTTTACCGCACCTGAGTTGAAAACCCTGTTGGGCGGCATCGCGCCGCGGCAATTTTTCAAGGAATACTGGCAAAAGAAACCACTGCTGGTACGTCAGGCGGTACCCGATCTGGACCGGGTGCTGAACGGCCAGGGCTTGTTCGACCTGGCCTGCCGCGACGATGCCGAGAGCCGTCTGGTCCGTCCGGTGGGCAGTAACTGGCAGCGCCAGCTCGGCCCGTTCGACCCGGCGGCGCTGGCCCGCCTGCCCAAACGCCGCTGGAGTCTATTGGTTTCCGGCGTGAATATGCTGATCCCGCAAGGCGATGCCCTGCTTAATGCCTTCAACTTCGCCCCTTATGCCCGACTGGACGACCTGATGGTCAGCTTCGCGCCGCCCGGCGGCGGGGTCGGGCCGCATTTCGATTCCTACGACGTGTTCCTGATCCAGGGTCTGGGCCGGCGGCGCTGGGAAATCAGCGGCCAAGACGACCTGGAGCTGGTCGACGACTGCCCTTTACGCATACTGAAACGTTTCCGGGTCGATCAGTCCTGGGAACTGGAACCCGGCGACATGCTCTACCTGCCGCCCAAGTACGCCCACAACGGCGTGGCATTGACCGACTGCATGACCTGGTCGATCGGTTTCCGGGCGCCAAGCGCCCAGGAAATAGCGACCGAATTCCTGGTCTATATGCAAGACAGTATCTGTCTGGACGGCGCCTATGCCGACCCCGACCTTGGCTACTCCCAACGTCCGGGCAAAATTCCCCCGCTCATGGTCGACCGGCTCAAGGATATGATCCGCGCCATCCGCTGGACCGATCGCGACATGGAAGACTTTATCGGCCGCTACCTGAGCGAACCCAAACCATGCGTGTTCTTCGACCCGCCGGCCCAACCCGCAGGTTTCAAGCGATTCCACAAACTCGCCAACGAACGTGGTCTAAAACTCGATGCCCGGTCCCGCATGCTTTATCTGGGCGGCATATTCTTCATGAACGGCGAGCGGCTTGAAGCGGCACACGGGATGCAAACTGAATTGCGACAACTGGCTGATCGGCGGCACCTGCCAGCAGGCGAGTTCGACGAAGTTTTCACCAGCCTGTTGTATGAATGGTACAGAGCGGGTTATTTGACAATGGCCTGATAATCCCGATATCAAGCCATATCCGACCCAAACCTTGATGCTTTGTGCTTCGCGCGAGTCACATATACATATGTCGCAACCACAATAAACTGCCTAACCCCTAGCATTAGCCGCTTTTTTTGCTAAAATCGCTGCCGCGACTGCTCGGAAGGCTTACGCTTTCAGGGCTACGTAGACAAGTTGATCAACTTTTGTTAAGGAAACTCAAATGAAATATTCCGTCCTGCTCGCCGCCCTGCTGGCCCTGGGTCTGTCCGCTTGTGGCAAGAAAGAAGAAGCGGCTGCTCCCGCCCCCGCTCCCGAAGCGGCTGCTCCGGCCCCGGCTCCTGCCGAAGCCCCTGCTGCTCCCGCTCCGGCTGACGCTGCTGCTCCGGCTGATGCCGCTGCTCCTGCTGCTCCCGCCAAGTAATTCGTTACTCGCGGAAAAAAGCCAGCCCTCGGGCTGGCTTTTTTTATGGGCGGCATTGCCCGCACCACACATTGGCCAGTAGAAGCTGGCGGATGTTGGCAGGGATGGATTTCCAACGCTAGCGGGCCAGCCGGGTGAAGTCTGGCAGAGACTCAATGACCATGGCTCACCACATCGGCAAATACAGTTTCAGTGGCTGCTCTTTGCATGGAACAAAACCGTACACAGCGTAAAACTTGGCGACAGCAGCATCCTTCGCATCTACGAATATTCCTGCGCTACCCACCGACATAGCCGCGTTATGAGAACGAGTCACCGGAGAACGTCTGGCGCGCACTTATGCTATCGGCGCAGCCGGCTATGCGCTCGGCCTGATCGCCTCCGGCCTGTTCGATCTGCCCTCGGGCGCGGCCATCGCGCTGCCCTTGGTGGCGGTGGCGGGCTTCATTTCGGTGGTTAATCCAAAAGCCAACACTTGAACCTGCAAAACTCAGTTGACCGATTTGCGGGCGGCGGCAGGTTCCGCCGTGACTTGTATTTTCGCCTTTCGTGGCCGTGAATTGGGCGTCGTCGGCTGTGGCTCAGCCTTTTTCTTCGCCGATGCCCTGGCTGGTGTTTTCGTCGCGGCAGCAGGCGGTTCCACCGGCTTTGTCCGGCGGGTTCCCGCTGTCTTCTTCTTCGCGTCCGGCACGACCTCGGGGCTGTCCATCTCGATGCCGAATACGTCGGCTAGTTGAGCATCGTCGAGAACCTTGGCCTTGGCTGGCGTCTTGCTGGTTTTGCCGGACAGTTCCGCCGCCTGACTCACCAGGTCATTGGCATCCACCTGGCGCAGCGCGAAGAGGAGTTCGGGCTGCACATCGAGACGCGCGCCCACGCCGTAGAGCACGGCGGCGCCTGCGTTGTTCCGGCAGTCATTGGAAACGTGGCATCAAGCCCGCCACCAGGCCGGCGAATACCGCCGCACCGAACCAGTTGTTGTGCAAAAAGGCTTTGAAACAGTGCGCCGGCTGGCGATCCTTGATCAGCGTGTAATGATAGACTGCCACACCTGCCGCCGCCGCCAGCCCAAGGTAATACGGCCAATACAGATGCAATTGCCAGCCGACAAAGCCGAGCAACGTGAGCGTGATGCCATAGCAGATCATGACCGCCATCACGTCATGGCGACCGAAGGTGAGGGCGGAGGTTTTGATGCCAATCTTCAGGTCGTCGGCGCGATCGACCATGGCGTATTCCGTATCGTAGGCAATTGCCCAGAATACATTGGCGGACATCAACAGCCAGGCGATAGGGGGGACGGCATCGAGCTGGGCGGCGTAGGCCATGGGAATGCCGAAGCCGAAAGCGATACCGAGATAGGCCTGCGGAATGGCGAGAAAACGTTTGGTGTAAGGATAGCTGGCGGCGAGGAATGCGGCGACAACCGAGAGCTGAATCAGCAGCCAATTCTTCAGCGGCAATATCAACAGGAAGGCAAGCAGGGCGAGAACACCGGCCAGAATGAGGGCTTCCTTTTCACTTATTCGTATTCGGCCAGCCGCTAGCGGGCGATTTCGGGTACGTTCGACATGTGGGTCGAAGTGCCGGTCGGCATAGTCGTTCACTACGCAACCGGCGGAACGCATCAGCACGATGCCGACGACAAATATCCATAACACGATGAAATCCGGTTTGCCCAGGCTGGAAAGCCATAAGCCCCAGAGCGTCGGCCAGGCCAGCAGCAGGATGCCGATCGGCTTGTCCAGCCGCATCAGTTTTTTGATTTCCTGAAGCGGGATGGAAAAAGAGCCGAACAGATGTTCGGCCCTTGGTCAGTGCCGTTGCCGTGTTACTTGAATGCCGGCAGGCCGCCGATGTAACCGAAACCACCCTGGTTGACACCGTTGCCGATCTTGGCCTTGAGCTGCGCCTTCAGGTCGGCCGGCACCTTGCTCGAAATGTCACCCCAGTGCTGGGTGTTGCCCAGGATGTAGGCGGCTTTGCCATTCAGATTGTCGAGCACCTGCAGACCGGTGTTTTCGGCGCCGGCCACCGAACTGAACAGCCGGGTCAGCTTCTTGGTGTCGACGTTGTAGGCCCACAGGTAGTTGTTGACGTGTGGCTCGGTGGAGTCCTCGCCGATGAACAACGTGTGCATCTTCTCGGAGAAGAACAGGTTGTCCGGGTTGGCGATCTTGTTGATGTTGCCGGTGTTGCCGTTGGCGTCGACCGGAATGTCCTCCCCGAGCAGAGCAGTTTCCACATACATCTTGACTGGGACATGCTTGGAGTCGATCGCTTCGGCGCCGTTGACAGTCTTCACGCCGCTGGTCAGGTCCAGGGTATAGGTGGCGCCGGCGTTGATCTTGGCGACCTGGATGTGGTCGGCCAGTCCGGTGGCATCGGCCTTCATGCCGCGGTCAATGTAGGACATGGCGATATAGGCCTTGTTGTCCTTGCCATTGAAGGCCACGCCTTCCATCTTGTTCCATTCGGTGGTGGCGCCCAGATAGGCGGCGTAGCGGCGGGTTTCCATGAACGCGGCGGCCTTTTCCATGCCCGGCTTGAGCTTCAGGCACTCATCGGCGGTGGAGCCGGCGCGGATGCGAGTATAGCCTTCGGCACAGGTGCCGTTGCTGGGGGCGACAGCCTCCCAGATGCTGTCGAAGGTAGCGCCGGCGTCGACGATGGCCTTGATTTCGGCATCAGTGGCATGGCCCAGCTTGTACCAGATCAGATTAGCCGTGCCGCCATTGGCCGGGTCGGTCTGGTTCCACTTCGCGGCATACAGGTTGCCGGCGGACAGGTCGCCGTATTTGTCGGCAACGAACATGGCCAGCAGAACGTTGGTGCCGTCGTCGCCCATGATGGCGGTGCGGCCGTCCGGGGCCAAGCGGGCCAGTTCCCAGGTACCGCGGCCCATGGCGTAGTGTTTGACCACGCTGGTCTTGCCGTCCTTCGCCACGGTGACTTCAGGGATCAGGCCATAGTGGTAGGGATTGGCGGTCTTGCTGTTCTTGAAGTAAAGCTCGGTCATCGCCTTGATGCCAGCGGTGGTTTTGCCAATGCTGCCGGTCAGCGGGTTGTACTGCAGGTCATAGTCTTCCTCGGAACCGAGGTGGGTGTTCCAGGGCGTTTGCGAACCGGCACAGTTGATCCAGGTACCGTTCACTGAAGAGAAATCGATGGCACGCTGCGATTTGACGGTCAGCTTGCCGTCGTCGGCCTGGTTCAGTCCGGTCAGGAGCATGCTCATGGGGGCGCGGCTATACCAGCCTGCGGTTTTGTAGGCCTGGACACCATCGGACAGCAGCCAGTCGTATTCCAGGTGGCTGACCATGTACAGGTTGCCGTCGATGTTGAGCAGGCTGTTGGCGTCCGGGGTCTCGGCGATCAGCGGCTGGCCGTAGGGATCCATCAGCGGGTTCATCTCGTGGTCGAACAGTTGACCGGCAGCGTAAGGATTACCGCCCACCTTGTCGTTGACGCCGAACAGAGTGTGATAGCTCAGAGGGTAGTCCTTGGTGGTGCCGTCGTCATACTTCACCACAGCCTTGGCGGTAATAACGCTTTGCGACATCGTCTCGACGCTATTCGGCGCGCCGGCGATTTCGACGAATTCGACTGAGAGGACATTTGCCTCTGCGTTATCTGAATTGCATCCGGTTACAGAGAACGGGAGGACGCCGAGACTGAGCGCGGCCAGAACGGCAGCACTGATCTTGTTTAATTTCATCTTCTTACTCCATGAGGGTGGTTTATCAAATGCCCCTGAATAATGAATCCTGAAGATGTCAACCGTTTGAAGGCAAGATGACGATTACGTTCTTTCTGTTTGAAACAGTATCTCGTCGCGTAGGATTTAATCCTATCCATGCGATTGGAGCCGCACCATGCGAACGACGCAGCAATTCAGCATCACCCTGCCGAATGAAATGGCCGCTGTGGTGAAGGCCAAGGTTATGACCGGCAAGTACGCGACGGAAAGCAAAGTCATCCGCGACGGCCTCCGTGCCCTGATGGCGCGTGATTGAGCCGTGGAGAGCTGGTTGTGCGACCAGGTTGGCCCGGCCTACGCTACGTTGAAGGCCAACCCATCGCGCGCCGTCACCGCTGACCATGTTCGCGCCAGGCTGGCGGCCGAGCATGCCAAGGCGCGATGATCTACCGCGTCGTTTTCTCGCCGGAGGCCGAGGAACAACTTGCGGCGCTCTTCCGCTATATCGCCGCCGCGGCATCGCCCGACATTGCGGCACGCTATACCGAGGCTATCGTCACCTACTGCGAGAGCCTGCACATCTTCCCTCATCAAAGACATCGTTCCAGTCCTTGGCCCAGTGCGCGAGCCGCCGTGCCTTTATCGTGTCATCCATACCAATCCGTCGAGCGTGTCCATCAGGGTGTCTGTCAATCTACACAAATAGCTTGGCTTCCCGATTGAATCTAGAAACAGCAGTTGATCGCTTCGCAAGAGGCTTAACGCAGAAAAAAGCCCAACCGATAAGGGTTAGGCTTTTTAAATTGGTGGGCCCGCAGGGACTTGAACCCTGGACCAAAGGATTATGAGTCCTCTGCTCTAACCAACTGAGCTACAGGCCCGACGAGACGGTTGCCCGCCCCGTGGAAAGATCAATCGAGGAAACTCCGCAATCGCTCGGAGCGCGAGGGATGGCGCAGCTTGCGCAGGGCCTTGGCCTCGATCTGGCGAATGCGCTCGCGGGTGACGTCGAACTGCTTGCCGACCTCTTCCAGTGTGTGGTCGGTGTTCATCTCGATGCCGAAGCGCATCCGTAGCACCTTGGCCTCGCGCGCGGTGAGCGAGTCCAGGACATCCTGGGTGGCGTTTTGCAGGCTGGAGTACAGCGCCGCTTCGACCGGGGCCAAGGTGGCTTGATCCTCGATAAAGTCTCCCAAATGGGAATCCTCGTCGTCGCCGATCGGCGTTTCCATGGAGATGGGCTCCTTGGATATCTTCATGATCTTGCGAATCTTGTCCTCGGGCATCTCCATCTTTATCGCCAAGGTGGCCGCATCGGGCTCCATGCCGGTTTCCTGAAGGATTTGCCGGCTGATGCGGTTCATCTTGTTGATGGTCTCGATCATGTGCACCGGGATGCGGATGGTGCGCGCCTGGTCGGCGATCGAACGGGTGATGGCCTGCCGAATCCACCAGGTCGCGTAGGTCGAGAACTTGTAGCCGCGTCGATATTCGAACTTGTCCACTGCCTTCATCAGGCCGATGTTGCCTTCCTGAATCAGGTCGAGGAATTGCAGGCCGCGGTTGGTGTACTTCTTGGCGATGGAAATGACCAGACGCAGGTTGGCCTCGATCATATCGCGCTTGGCCCGGCGGGCCTTGGCCTCGCCAGTGGACATACGCTTGTTGACGTCCTTCAAGTCCTTGACCGACAGGCCGGATTGGGTCTGCAAATCGCGTAGTTTTTCCTGCCGATCGTTGATGTCATATTGCAGGCGATCCAACATTTCGCAGTTGGCCTTCTTGGCGGCAATCTCTTTGCCTACCCAGTCCTCACTGCCTTCGTTGCCGGGGAATGCCTTGATGAAATGGGCGCGCGGCATGCCGCATTTGTTGACGGCAATGTCCATGATGGCGCGCTCGTGCGTCCGCACCGCCTCGACTATTTCGCGCACACCGTTGCACAGACTCTCCACCTGACGGGCAGCAAAGCGGATACCCATGAGCAGGTTGCTCAGGTCTTGCTGAAGTTTGAGGTGCTGTTTGCTGCCGCGGCCGTATTTATTGACGGCCGCGCGCATCTTGTCGTTGCAATTGCGAATAGCGACTAAACGTTCCAGCGTATTGGCCTTCAACTGAGCCAGATTGGCGGCGGCGATAGCGCTAACCTCGTCGTCATCCTCGTCCGCTTCGTCGTCCGAGGTCGTCGCTTCTTCCTGCGTCTGCATGACGATGTCCGCCCCGGCGCTATCCACCAGGCCATCGACCAGTTCGTCGATGCGCATTTCTTCCGCCTCGACCTTGGCCGCCATGGCCAGTATCTGGTTAATCGAGAAGGGGCAGGCGGAAATGGCCTGCACCATGTTCTTGAGACCTTCCTCGATACGCTTGGCGATCTCGATTTCGCCTTCGCGGGTAAGCAATTCGACCGTGCCCATCTCGCGCATGTACATACGTACAGGGTCGGTGGTGCGCCCGAACTCGGCATCAACGGTGGAGAGCGCGGCCTCGGCTTCTTCCACCGCGTCCTCGTCGGCCACCGGCGCGGGCGACTCCGACATGAGCAAATCCTCGGCGGCGGGCGCCTCATCATAGACCTGGATGCCCATGTCGTTAATCATGCTGATGATGCCTTCGATCTGCTCGGCGTCGAGCATGTCGTCGGGAAGGTGGTCGTTGATCTCGGCGTAGGTCAAGTAGCCGCGCTCCTTGCCGAGCAGAATAAGGCTCTTCAAGCGAGTTCGTCTGTCCTCACTGGAATCGGCGGAATCCCGCTTGTCCGCCATCTGCGCCAAGGCAGCCGCGTGCTTGGCCTGCTTGATCTGCTTGGCAGTCAGCTTGGGTTGCTTGGCGGGTACTGGCCGCCCTGATTTTTTGTCGGTTACCATCACCTGTTAATCTCCAAAGATGGATTTAGCGCAAAAGTCCGGCATTTTACACAAAGTTGTTCAATCGCCCTACCCCTTCGGCGGTTCGACCTGACTTAATCGGTCAAGTTTCTTCTCCTTCAGCGCCGCCATGTACCGAGAGCGCTCCGCTGGGGATATTTCACTGGGCTTCTTGCCCTTGAACGCGGCCGATTGCTGTCTGGCCGCCTGTTCCATCAAACCCGCCCAGGCGCCGCGTAGATCCAGCTCGGAGTTGTAATCCTCGCCCCATTCCAGCACGCCGGCCGCCGCTGCCTGCACCAGAGCCGCCTCGGGCTGGCCACGAAAATATTCCAGCAGACCCCTGACATCGGCCAATTCCGGATGTTCACGCATCACCGCCAGCACCGCTTCAAGGTGTCCGGCTGCCTGGCCCTCGGAAACTGGCAACTCAGGCAAGGTCTTGAGTCGCTCCGGCCGATGCAGCAAGGCCTGTAGCACGATACGCGGCGAGGTCGGCGAGACCTGCCGGGCCGGGCCACCGACAGGCTTGCGGGCCAGCGACCGTCGCTGTCGTTCAGACGCAACCACGCCCGAGATCGCCGCCAGCCTCTGGCGCAACGACCGGGCCAGCAGAGGCGCATTGGTCATTTGCTTTAGATACGGTTCCACCAAGGTAAAAAGCCGCACCTTGCCCTCTTCGGAGGCGGTATCGATATTGGTCGAGAGTTCTTCGAATAGAAAATCAGACAGCGGCTTGGCCTGGTCGCACAAGCCTTCAAAGGTCTCCCGGCCGGCACTTTGCACGAAGCTATCCGGGTCTTCGCCCTCCGGCAGAAATAGAAAGGCGGCCCGCTTGCCATCGGTTATCCGTGGCAGGGAATTCTCCAGCGCCCGCCAAGCCGCCTTGCGACCGGCGGCATCGCCATCGAAAGCGAATATCACATCGTCCACCAGTTTGAATATCTTGCCGACATGGTCGGGGGTAATGGCCGTACCCAGGGTGGCCAGTGCATTCTCCACGCCATACTGGCCGAGCATGACCGCGTCCATATAGCCCTCTACCACCACCGCCCGGCCGGCCTGCTGGATAGCGCGTCGATTCTCGAACAGGCCGTAGAGTTCGTGGCCCTTGTGGAACAGCGGAGTTTCCGGCGAATTGAGGTATTTAGGTTCGTCCTGGCCGATGACCCGGCCGCCGAAGGCGATGACCTTGCCCCGCTCGTTGCGGATCGGAAACATCACCCGGTCGCGGAAACGGTCGTAGCGTTTACCCTCGCCGGCGATCACCAGACCTGCGGTTTCCATATCCTGACTTTGATAGTCGGCCACCGCCTTGGCCAGACCCTGCCAATCGTCCGGCGCGTACCCCAGGCCAAAGCGGGCCGCCGTCCTGCCTTCCAGACCGCGACCTTTCAGGTAGTTCACCGCCTTGTCGCTGGCCTTGAGTTGATCCTTGTAAAACTGCGCGGCGGCCTCCATCAATGCATACAAACGGTCGCGGTTGTCGTTTTCCGGGTGTGCTGCCTGACCGTCGTCCGGAACCGCCATGCCGACCCGGTTGGCGAGGTCTTTCACCGCCTCCACGAAGCCCATGCCGGCGTATTCCATCAAAAACGAAATCGCTGTGCCATGCGCGCCGCAGCCGAAGCAGTGGTAGAACTGCTTGGTCGGGCTAACCGTGAAGGATGGCGTCTTTTCGCTATGGAATGGGCAGCAGGCCTGATAGTTCGCGCCCTTTTTCTTGAGCGGGACATAATGGTCGATCACATCGACGACATCGACGCGGTCAAGTATCTGATGGATAAAGTCCTGGGGAATCATGACGTCACCCCCGGATTGTAGAGAACTTGACGATTAAGCCAAGCGGGTTTTGATCTTGGCGGAGACGGTGGCCATGTCCGCCCGGCCTGCCAGCCTGGGTTTGATCCAGGCCATTACCTTGCCCATATCCTTGGCCGAACTGGCGCCCGTTTCGGCCAGGGCAGCCTCGATCAGTGCGGTGACTTCCGCTTCGCCAAGCGGCGAGGGCATGTACGCGGCCAGCACCTCGATCTCAAACCGTTCCCGGCCGGCCAGGTCTTGACGATTGGCGGCCTGATACTGGGTGGCCGAATCCTTGCGCTGCTTGATAAGTTTTTCGACCACCCCGACGACGCCGGCATCGTCGAGTTCGATGCGCTCGTCGATTTCCTTCTGCCGGATGGCGGCGATCAGCAGCCGCACCGCCGACAGACGCACCGTTTCCTTGGCGCGCAGAGCGGCCTTCATGTCCTCGGTAATTTTGGCCTTGAGGGACATGACGCAGCGACTACGGTGGGATCAGTACAGCTTGGGAGGAAGCTTCTGGCCGCGCAGGCGCTTGTGCTGACGCTTCACGGCGGCAGCCAGCTTGCGCTTGCGTTCCTGGGTCGGTTTCTCGTAGAACTCGCGGGCGCGCAGTTCGGTCAACAGACCCGTTTTCTCGATAGCGCGCTTGAACCGCCGCATGGCGACTTCAAACGGCTCGTTTTCCTTGAGACGTACACTAGGCATGGAACTATCCAGGCAACAAAAAGAAGCGGAATTATATCAAGGTCGGCCAGCCTGACAAGATAAAATATCGACTTCCGCCTTTACTGACCCTCGATCATGCGTGTTCTGGGCATCGAATCCTCGTGCGACGAAACCGGCATCGCCCTCTATGACACCGAGCGGGGTCTGTTGGCCCACGCCCTGCACTCCCAGATCGCCCTGCATGCGGAATATGGCGGGGTGGTGCCGGAACTGGCCTCGCGCGACCATATTCGACGTGCCCTGCCGCTGACCCGCAAGGTCCTGGCCCAGGCGGGTCTGACCCTGGCCGACATCGACGGCATCGCCTACACCCAGGGTCCGGGCCTGGCTGGAGCGCTGCTGGTCGGCGCCAGCATCGCCAGTGGCCTGGGTCTGGCCCTAAAGGTGCCTACAGTAGGCGTGCATCACCTGGAAGGCCATCTGCTTTCGCCCCGTCTGGCCGACCCAAGGCCGGAATTCCCGTTCATCGCCTTACTGGTCTCCGGTGGCCACACCCAGTTGATGCAGGTGGACGGCGTCGGGCTATATCGTCTATTGGGCGAAACCCTGGACGACGCCGCCGGCGAGGCCTTCGACAAGACCGCCCAGTTGCTCGGTCTGGGTTACCCCGGTGGCCCGGCCATTGCGGAGATGGCCGAATCCGGCGATGCCTACCGTTACAAGCTGCCCCGGCCGATGCTCAATTCCGGCGACCTGGAGTTCAGTTTCGCCGGCCTCAAGACCGCCGTGCTGACCCTAGTGAAGCGCGAGGGTCTCGACCATGCCGCAGACATCGCCGCCGCCTTCCAACTCGCCGCCGTGGAGGTGTTGACGGCGAAGTCCATCGAAGCCATGAAACAAACTGGATTGAACCGTTTGGTGGTGGCCGGTGGCGTCGGCGCCAACCAACAGTTGCGCGAACGCTTGAACTCGGAGGCCAAGCGGCGCCAGTTCGAGGTCTTCTATCCACCGCTCGACCTGTGCACCGACAACGGCGCCATGATCGCCTATGCCGGCGCGCTACGCCTTTGGCCAAACGGGGTCGAACGGGATGGGCCGGCTGCCGATGGCCGTTTCTCGGTGCGGCCGCGCTGGGAGCTGGCCGAACTCGCAGCGCCTATCTAAAACGGCTCATCCAGTCGTTCAAGTGCAATAGCCGGACGGCCTCCTCCGGAAACAGCATGACCACCGAAAACAGCAACAGCGCCACCAGCATCAGAAAGGCGGCGAACAGGCTGCCCGGTCGCAACCAGCCCCAATAGCGGGCGGCCAGGAACAACGCATCCTTGCGGTGTTCGGACATCGCCAGCCAGCGGTTCAACAAGGTCGAGCCAAGATAGACGACATAACCACCGGCCAACGAGGCCAGAACAATCCGGAACACGGTAAACATGTCCACCGGCCCCTTGTCCATGCCGCGATAAAATAGCGATACCCCGCCCACCGCCAACGAGGCGATAAAGGCCAGGACGATATTCATCACCAGGCGACTGCGCTCGCGGGCCAGGTCTTGCTGGCGTTGAATGAAGAAGCTGTCCACTTCGGACTTGAAGTACTCGGTCTTTTCTTCCACCAGGGTGGAGATTTCCTGCTTCATTATCCGGATGCGGTCATCCAACACCCCGGACAGCCGCTCCCCGGCATAGTCGACCAGTTCTTTGACATCATCCTTGGTGAACTGGCGCTGGTTGTGCAACTCGTTGGAAATTTTGTCCAGCTTGACGTCGATCTCGGCGCTGGTGTCGGCCACGACCTCCTTCAGCTCCGAACCGGCGGCCCGTATGCCATCCTGCAAAACCCCGGACAGCCGGCCGGCCGCCCGGTCGATAGCTGATTCCGACGCCGCCGCCAGGCTCTCCTTGGCATAGTCCATTTCTTTCTGGAACCAGGCCATTAGCCGCGTCTCCCAAAAACGGATTCTTCGCCCGACAGCAGCCGGGCGATATTGGCCTTGTGCCGCCAGAAGATCAGAACGGCCAGGCTGGCGATAGCCGCAGTCGCCACCTTATCGCCATCGAGCAACCAGGCATACACTGGGGACAGGCCCGCCGCCGCCAGCGCAGACAGCGACGACACCCGGCTGACCATGAACGCCGCCAACCAGGTCAGGGCGCAGGCCAGCCCCAGCCATGGGTTCAAGGCCAGCAGCAGGCCCAACGCCGTGGCCACGCCCTTGCCGCCCTTGAAGCCAAAAAACACCGGCCACAGGTGTCCCATGAAAACCGCCAGGCCAGCCAAGGCCGGGGTGTAGTCGGGCAAACCATAGCGAGCCGCCGCCCAGCGGGCCAGCAACACGGCGACCGCGCCTTTGGCCGCGTCGCCCAGCAAGGTCAGCGCCGCCACGATTTTGCGACCGCTACGCAGCACATTAGTGGCGCCAGGGTTGCCCGAACCATAACTACGCGGGTCAGGCATGGCGAAAACCCGCGCCAGGATCACCGCGAACGACAGTGAGCCGATCAGATAAGCGGCCAGGACAATCGGTACGAGCGCAATCATGGGTAAAATGGCGGCCTTTCATTCATGGTCCGCATCATGGACGTATTATTCCTAAAAGACTTCAAGCTCGAAACCATTATCGGTCTATATCCATGGGAGCGCAAAGCGCCACAGCCCATCCTGATCGATCTGGAGATCGGCCTGTACGACCACAAGGCTGGCGCCACCGACAACATCGCCGACACCATCGATTACGGCAAGGTCGCCAGCCGGATTCGGGAATTCGCCGCCAGCCACGATTTTCATCTGGTCGAGGCACTGGGCGAACATATCGCCGACATCGTGCGCAGCGAATTCGGCGCCCCCTGGGTACGCATCACCCTGCGTAAACTGGCCATTCTGCGAGGCGTCAAGGAACTCGGCATCATCATCGAGCGCGGCAGCCGGCTGTAATTCAGTGCCCCAGTTACGAGTGACACGGTAAATCCCGCCACCATGTCGCTGTACTTATACATCGTCGCCATCCTCCTTGCCGCCTATTTCATCCGCGGCATTTCCGGCTTCGGCTCCGGCCTGGTGGCCGTGCCGCTCTTGGCCTTGAAGCTGCCGCTAACCTTCGTCGTGCCGTTGATCTTGCTGACCGATTTCACCGCCTCGCTGGTGCTCGGCGGACTCAATTTCAAACAGCTTGCCTGGCCGGAGATTCGTCGTCTGTTGCCGCCCGGTCTGCTCGGCGTGGTCGCCGGCACCCTGCTGCTGGTCTCGTTGCCCAAGACGCCGATGCTGATCGGCCTGGGCAGCTTCGTGATGTTGTTCGCCCTGCGCAACCTGTTTCTCGCTGGCCGCGAGTTGCGGCCGATCTCGACCTGGTGGGCCTGGCCGGCCGGATTGACCGGCGGCACGGTGGGCGCCCTGTTTGGCACCGGCGGGCCGCCCTATGTGATCTATCTTTCACATCGGCTCACCGACAAGGGCCAGTTGCGCGCCACCTTTTCCGGACTGTTCTTTATGGAAGGACTAGCCCGAATCGCCAGCTTCACCCTCTCCGGCCTGCTACTCGATGTTCGGCTGGCGTGGGCCTACCTGGGCGCCATGCCGGTGGCGCTGGCCGCCCTGTGGCTCGGCAGCCATATCCATACCCGGCTAAACAACGCCCAGATGATGAAGCTCATCAGCCTGATCCTGCTCGGCAGCGGCGTTTCCCTCTATATCAAGGCGATGAACTAAGGGCCGAGCAGCCTTTCTTCCAGCCCGGCCAAGCCCATGCTGGCATGGTGGAACAGCACCTCGGCATGGACCTTCCAGACGTTTTCCCATTCACTGTCGTCGGCCCTGGAACGCTGTGCCAGCAGATGGCAGGCAAACTGGACCAGCACGCTCAGGGCGCGAACCGATTCGGGCAGGGTCTCGGGATGAGTGGCATGATGCTGCCGGATAGCCTGGGCCACATCAAGGGGTAATTGCCAGTTGCGCGCCACCATCAGCCCGACCACGGCATGGTCGGTGTGGTACGCGGCATCCAGCGCGGTCAGATCGGGCCAGGCGCCGATGGCGCCGAAGCCACGCGCATAAGCCGGATCGCACCGGCACAGTATTGCCACGCCGCAATCGTGAAAGATAGCAGCCTGGAAGGCCAAATCCTCGCGCAGACCATGTAAGCGGGCGATCCTGACTGTCGCCAGGACCAGATCGGCCACTGCGTTCATCCGCTGCCACAAGGTATTTATGAGCGATTCCAGCTTGGGATCGCGCAATGCGCCGCGCAGTCCTTCGCTGCGTGCCACGGCGACGGTAGTGCGCAGGCCTAGCACGGTAATCGCCTGTTCCAGCGACTCGGGCTTAGTCCGCGCCCCCATCACCGGCGAGCCAGCGACCCTAAACACCGCCCCGGCCAGCGGTGGATCACGGCCGATCGCGGCGGCGTACTCACGCGGCCCGGCTGCGTAGTTATCCTCCAGCGCCAGCACGTCGAGCAAGGCCGCCGGCATAGGCGGAATCTTCACGCCCGAGGCGAGTATGGCTTCGATCAGTTTATTGTCGTCCGCTTCGCTCACGCTGCTCCCCCTCGGATTTGACTGATACTCCCTTGGATATTGCATAAATTCACCGCACCCTCACCGGTC
>PFGT01000015.1:42032-42174 GCA_002782005.1 Hydrogenophilales bacterium CG12_big_fil_rev_8_21_14_0_65_61_21
TCACCGGTCTTTTGTTTCGTATAAAAATTTTGGTCAGTTGAGCGTATAAACAACTACGTCGCGCCCTCGCAAAATTCCCCTACAAAACAAAATCCGGCACGATCATCACGGCAATTCATGGTAAGCGTCTAGCCCGGACTTT
>PFGT01000059.1:0-7955 GCA_002782005.1 Hydrogenophilales bacterium CG12_big_fil_rev_8_21_14_0_65_61_21
GCTTCCTTTTCGCTTCGGACAACAGCTTAATCTACTGTCTCAAATTCGGGGTCCACTGTACGGAGGGGGATGAGCAACGCCGCTAGGCGAATAAATTGTATAAAACTGGCTTGGTGTTGCGTGACCAGTCATGCCAGTGAAATCAGTAGAAGCCCAAGCGCCTCTCTGATCATTGTCTGGATTTTTAAAATCCTTAGCACGATCATCACTAACTGGTAGTTGGTTAAAAATCTCTTTGCCAGATTTGTCCTTGCGAAAGACCAGAATGCTATCGTGCGCGTCCCCAAGTCGGAGTCTATTGTCAGGCGAAGTTCTCTTCTGCCAAACCACATTCGCCACAAAGTTAACCCGCCCAAAAATTTCATCGCACAACACCTTCAGGTAATGCGCCTCGTTGTCATCAATCGTGATCCATAGCGAACCATCCTCCGACAGCAACCGCCGGATGATCTCCAACCGGTCCCGCATCAGCGACAGCCAGATCGAATGCTCCACGCCATCGTCGTAATGGGTGAAGGCACTGCCGGTGTTGTAGGGCGGGTCGATGAACACGCACTTCACCTTGCCCGCAAACTCCCCCTCCAGCGCCTTCAACGCCAGCAGGTTGTCGCCGAAGATCAGCCGGTTGTCGAAGATGTCGTTGTCCGTCACCCGATGCTTCGCGTGATACGACTTCGCCGGGTCTTCTAGCAGAATGCGCGGCTCCAGCTTGGGCCGGTTCTCCTTGCCGATCCAGGTGAGTTCGAGTTTTTGTTTCTTGGACATCAGAATGCCCACCCTTGCTGCTGCATGAATCCTTCAAGGTCTATGCAGGGGACATTGAAGTGCTGACATACGTTGGGAATCTTGGCCGCAGTTGGCTTCAGAAGCTCTTCCGTAACAACCGTACCACCTTTGATTTTGGCGCACGCGATGACAAAAGGATCAGCGACGGGGGTGCCTTTCAGACGTTGTTGCTCGCCGATCAAACTTTGGAAATGCTTAATCTGAAATATCTGTGCGACAAACTGAAGTTCAGCGGCAGTCGGGGTAGTAAAAATCTGTTTGTTTTGCTTTGCCCACGCCAGCACATCCGCACTTACATTTTGCCGCTCAAGTTCATTCCAGACTTCACGGGTTGAAATAAGGCTTTGCTGCTGGATCAGGATATCCAACCCACCCCAGATGGTTTTGAATACACTGGGATAGAAATGCTGGAGTGAGCGTACTGAGCTGGTGTCGAATACATAAATCATGTCGCGATCCCTTGCAGGATACGTTGCTCCAGTCCGGCAAAGTTCTTGGGTTTGATCCCCAGCATATCTGCTGCCTGATTGACGCTAAGCTGGTTTTTGTAATGGCGGCTGACTACTTCCCTCGCAAAACGGTCGCTCAGGTAAGCATTCTTTGAGGCATACCAATCGCCACCCGTTCCTTTTTTCTGCTGTGCCGCCCATGCTGTTGCCTTTCTTTCATAGAAAGCGGCGGTCACGCGATCTTGATCAAGGAATCGGCGCAACACAGCTTCACGACTGACCCCATAACGCGCAGCAAGGTCTGAGAGTTGCTGCTCGGATGCACGCTCAATGTCTGCCGGAAACTGTTTTGCCTGAATCTGAAAATCAGGCGATGGGATCAGGATCTCCGCAGCGATTGCATTGCAAAACTGCTCGGTCTGTTTTTCCTGATCCGGCAGGCGCTCAACATATCGCTGGTCGAATTTGCTCAGTCCGTTAACACTGAGCAACAGGTGCGCAAGCTCATGGAGCAGGCTAAAAGTTTGTCTTGTTTTGGTTGTGCTGTTGTTCAAATAAACAACCGGAAATTGGCTGTCAACAAGACAAAATCCGGAAATATCCTTCTGCTCGAAGGATTCCTTGAAAATGAATACGCCTTTATCCTCTATCGCTTTACGCCATTTTTTTAGTGCATGTTCATCATCTTTCCAACGAGTTTGCTCATCGAGAGTGATGCCCAAATAGTCACGAACTGATGCGGCCTGGCCTACGATAGAACCCGCACGGGACAACGACGACTCCTGCCAAATGCAATGTTCGCTGGGGTTGCGAGCGCCAAACAATTCCTTTAGCGCAAGTTGAAAAGCGTGGGCATGGCGGATGTGTAAGTGGGTATCAACGGCGAGCGTTAGCAGCTCATCCGTTGGCAAGGTTCGAAATTCTCGTGTCGGACTTGCTTCTTCGGGGGGGATTGGCAAAAAGAAAACAGCCAATGGACGCTTGTAAATTTGATACGCCAGTTTTTCCAATTGGGGATAGCTTGGAAATGCATCTCCTGCCTCCCAAGCTTCAATTTCTTCAGCAGGCCGCTTCAAACGAAGGGCGACATCAGACACCGACAGCCCGATTGACTGCCTTGCCCAGCGCATAACCTCTGGCTGCACTCCAGCGACGGGTTCGCTTCTCATTTTGCCGTAAACGCCGCCTGAATATCGCGCGTTGTTGCGCCGCTTGCGATGAGCGCACGCACAATCAAATCCAGCGAAACGGAAGGATCACCCGCTTCGATTTTGGCAATGCGCGATTGGCTCGATTTCATGCGTTGCGCCAGGTCAATTTGAGAAAGCTTGCGTTTGATGCGTGATTTTTTTACCGCGCTAATGAGCGAAAGTTTGAGTGCAACAAGTTGTGCCTCTTCATCGCTTAGTTGCAAAAAATCCTCTGTACTGCCAACCTGCCAGCCAGCCACATGGATGCGCGCTAATTTGTCAGTCTTCATGGCATTTATCCTTCTGCTAAATTGACTTGTAGTGTTTCAGTCTCGCCTTGCAAATATCAACAACGACCTGGGACGTTTGGCTTGTGGTTTTCGCAAACACTTCAAGAATTACGATGGCTACCGTATCCACGTAATACACAATGCGCCAGGTGCGATTTTGGTCGGGGATGCGTAATTCATGACAACCGCGACCGATAGTGGGCATTGGCCTTGAGTGCGGCAGCGATATATTGATGCCCTCTTGCAGGTGTCGTAATAAAACGCCAGCCTCAACTCTTGCCTCGGCGGAAAACGGCGGCGTTTTGACTTCGCCATGCAGCCACGCCAGCGGTTTACGCTGCTTACTCATATTTAAAATAATATGTCATTATTGACATATTTACAAGGCGCAATTGTAAGAACAATGGCCTTATCGTTTCTGTTGCCGATGATTGTTGCGCTCATTCCTCCGCATTCCCACTGTATGCGACAGATGCGTCCAGTGCTTGAAGGCTCAGCCCCTCGATCTCTTGCAACGACTTCCCCGCAATCCCCTGCAAATCGCCATACATCCCCACCGTCGCGCCCATCACGCGCTCGATCTGCTCCTCGCGCTTGGCCCATTGCTTCATGATGGCCTTGCGTTCCTTGTCCAGGTCTTCCTGCATGGATGAAAACGCCTCGACGATGGCTTCGACGCGCTGGCGGAAGCGTGGGCCGGTGAGGTACTGGTAGACCATCTCGGTCTTGGTCTGCTGGCCTTCGGTGGTCTGCCGTGCAAGGGCAAGTTCCAGCAAAGACTGGCGCAAAATCATGGCTACCGGCAAGGCGGCGCGGGGGTGCGTTACCCACACTCCCTCTACCATTTCGAAAGTTTCAACGCCTTTCGGCAATATCTGGCTCACGATCACGGCGATTTCTGCCTTCGCAGTCCGCTGGTCATCGCGAAGCTTTACCAGCCAGCCGTCGCTCCAGTTCTTGGTGCGCTTGAATTCCCACAGCATCGTGCCGCAGGGCTGACCGCCCTGGCTGACGACGCGGTGCAACACGTCGCCGCCGAATTCGCCCTTGGGCACGGGTTCGATGCTGTCGAAAGGGAACTTGGCGCGCAGCAGGTTTTCCAGTTCCAGTTCCTGCACTTCGCCCTGTAGTTGCTGGGAGCCCTGTTCGGCCCGGCGCTTGAGGTCCTCGATCTGCTTCTGCATCGCGGCAATGGTCTGCTCCTTTTCCATTACCTTGAGTTTCTGTTCATCCTCGGCTTCCTTTTTGGCCTGGGTGCGAACATCGGTCAGGCCATCCTGCACGCGCTTTTCGACGGTCAGTTCGAGTTCGCGTCTGGCGTCGTCGAGTTCGCGCTGCTTCTTGATGAGCTCGGCCTGCGCTTTCTGGGCTTCGGCTAGTTTTTCGTCGCGGGACTTGAGCACGTCCTGAAGTTCGGCAAGTTCGCGCGCCTTGCCTTCAAGTTCCATCTCGGTGGCCTGCCGGGCTTTCTTCGACTCTTCGGCGACGACGCGGGCGCGCTCGGCCTTCAGTTGCGCGGCGACTTGATCGGCGACTTGTTCATCCAGCGTGCGCCTGGCCTCGGCGATCTGCTTTTCCTTGTCGCGGACGCCCTGCTCGCGGCGGGCGTAATCCTCGTCCTTTTGTGCGAGCTGCCGCTCGAACTGCTGGCGCGTCGCCGCAATTAGCGGCGCGGCAAGGGATTCCGTCAACCGGATTTCGGTCTTGCAGTTCGGGCAGGTGATGGTGGGTTCGGTCATGGTTGGCCTCTTAGTCGGCACCGGTTTTCTTGCCGGCGTCCCCCAGCAACCCGCCGGCTTCACGCTCATCCAGCGTCAATTTCGGGGTCGCGGTCTTGACTCGTTTTTCGACCTCCTTGATGTGCTCGGCGGGTGGAATGTTTTCGGGCAACGTGCCGCCGATACGCTTGATCGCGTCGCGTACCTCCTTGCCGACCTGTTCGTGGGTCTGAATGGCCTGCGACTGGTTGCGCACGCCCTCCCGCGCCAGCTTGTCGCGGGTTTGCGTCAGACGGAACTGGTTGGCCGCGAGTTCCGTCGCGTTCATGCGGTCCAGCAGGTTGTCCTTTTCCGGAATGGCCTTGCGTTGCTTGATGGCGTCGCGGCCAATACCTCCGTACAGCCCCTTGTAGCCGGCATCGTGAAAGACGCCGAACATCTTGCTTTGCACACCGGCATCCTGCGCCGCGCCGGATAGGGCCTTGAATTCCTCGGCGGTCTGCTTGCGCAATTCCAGCCGTTCCATATCGGCGGTGGCTTGGTCGTTCAGTTCCTGGCGGCGGGCCTGAACGGCAAAGTATTTCTGGGCCTGGGCAATTTCCGGCTTGCGCGGGTCACCGTTCTGGGCAATGAGGTAGCAGGCGAAGCGGGAGAGGTGGTAATCCTCAACGGTTCGCTGACTGCCTGATCCGAGGCCGACCATTTTGCCGGCGCCGGCAAAATGGTAGTCGGGTCGATTTCCCGATTGTTCACAAGACGTTATGGCGCGCTC
Source organism: Hydrogenophilales bacterium CG12_big_fil_rev_8_21_14_0_65_61_21 (assembly GCA_002782005.1). GTDB lineage: Bacteria > Pseudomonadota > Gammaproteobacteria > Burkholderiales > Thiobacillaceae > Parasulfuritortus. Next base: position 5,206 of record PFGT01000059.1, read on the forward strand.
GATGGCCTGCTCGAAGCGCCGCCACTGGCTGTAGCCCAGCAGTAATTGCAGGTCGCGAGCGCTCCAGTATTCGGCGCCGTGCTCGTTGGTCTGCTTGATGGATTCGAAGGACTTGTCGCCGAGGGTCGGCAGTTGCTTGCTGTTCATCGTTGCGCCTCCCTTTCGCTCGCGGTGGCGCGATTTCCAAATGGCATCGCCAGTGTACTCGCGGCGAGGCTCAGCAGGCGAGCCATTCGGTCGACGGCTGAAAGTCGGCGCTGATGACGCAACTGCGCTACAAGGCGGCCGAGCAAAAGACGCTCTCCTCGCCGTAGCGGATTGCGGGACGGTGCCCGACAGGATGGTTTGGCTTTCGCCCACGAGTCTCACTCATCCCGCATGATCTGGATGTTGACCTGCACGGTACGTTCGCTGCGCAGAACGCTGGACAGCATGGCGACGCCTTGTTCGGTGAATACCATGGGCGAATTGCGGGCGCCGCCTCAACTTGAAATCACATTTTTTGATTTCAAGTTTTGCCATTCATTTGGTTTTCTTAACGGGTTGTGGCGCGAAATTTATCGACACCTCGATCATGTTAGCAATGCTGCGGTGTCCCTGATGGACTACCGCGTGTAGTCCTTATTGACGGTGTGACCGGTTGGCTGGGCGTGATCCGGCGATGACCTCGCGCCAGTCGGCGGCGCTCAGGCCCATATCTTGCGCCAGGCCGCTGTGGCAGACCCGGCCGGCGGCCAGGTTAAGCCCGGCGGCGAAGCCTGGATCGCTCTCGAAGGCCACGCGTGGTCCGCACTCCATCAGCTTCAGCAGATAGGGCAGGGTTGCCGCTTCGAGCGCCAGGGTGCTGGTGCGGGCGACCGCGCCGGGCATGTTCGGCACGCCGTAGTGAACGACCCCTTCCTGGATGGCGAAAGGGGCCGCGTGGCTCGTTACGGTCGAGGTTTCGGCGATGCCGCCCTGGTCGATGGCGACATCGACAATGGCGGCACCCGGCGGCATCCGGCGCACCAGTTCGCGGGAGATGAGTTTGGGCGCCCGGCGGCCATGGACATAGACGGCGCCGATGACCAGATCGGCCTGGGTGACCCAGGTTTCGATCGCGGCCGGGTCGGAGACGACGGTGCGGATACGGCCGGGATAGTGTTGGTCGAAGGCGCGCAGCCGGTCCGGATTGCGGTCCAGCAAGGTCACGTTGGCGCCGATGCCAATGGCGATATGGGCGGCGTTGGCGCCCACCTCGCCGCCGCCGATGATGATCACCCGACCGGGCGGCACGCCCTCCACGCCGGCCAGCAGCACGCCGCGCCCGCCGTTCTTCATCTCCAGCGCCTGCATCCCGACCTGCACCGCCAGGCGGCCGGCGACCCGCGACATGGGGGCGAGCAAGGGCGTATCTCCGGCGCGGTCCTCCACGGTTTCAAAGGCGATGGCAGTTACGCCGCTGGTCAGCAGGCTTTGGGTCAGCTCTGGCGCGGCGGCCAGATGCAGATAGCAGAACAGGATTTGCCCGGTGCGCAGGTAGTTCAGCTCGCTGGCCTGAGGTTCCTTGACCTTGAATACCAGTTCGGCTTGGTAGACCGCCGCCGCGTCTGCGGCCAGGGTCGCGCCGGCCGCCCGATAGTCCGAGTCGCTGTAGCCGATGGCGCTACCCGCGCCGAGTTCGACCAGGACCGGATGTCCGGCCCGGACCAATGCGGCAACCCCGGCTGGCGTTGCCGCGACCCGATATTCCTGGGACTTGATTTCCTTGGGGATACCGATGCGCATGGTGATGTCCGTTTGGCTGAAGGAAATTATTTTGCCCGATTGGGCCGCCAGCGTTTCAATTGCAACGAGTTGGTGACCACCGAAACCGAAGACAGGGCCATGGCCGCGCCGGCGATCACCGGGTTGAGGTAACCCAGCGCCGCCAGCGGCAGGGCCAGCACGTTGTAGATGAAGGCGAAAAACAGGTTCTGGCGAATCTTGCGCATGACCGCGCGCGACAGCTCCACCGCATCGACCACCGCGTTGAGATCGTTGTGCATCAGGGTGATGTCGGCCGCTTCCATGGCGATGTCGGCGCCGGAACTCATGGCGAAGCTGAGGTCGGCACTGGCCAGCGCCGGGGCGTCGTTGATGCCGTCGCCGACCATGGCGACGATGCGCCCCTCGGCCTTGAGCGAGGCTACGGCGGCGGCCTTGGCCTGAGGTTTGACGCCGGCTTGCCAGTCGTCAATCCCCGCCTCGCGGGCGATGGCGGCGGCCGTGGCGGCATTGTCGCCGGTCAGCATGACCGGTCGGATGCCGGCGGCCTTGAGCCGGCCGACGGCGGCGACCGAAGTGGACCGTAGTCGGTCGGCGAAGGCGAGGCGGGCGATCGGCGCACCATCGGCGGTCAACTCAACCACCGTTGCGCCCTCGCTCCCGGCCACTGTATCGGGGCGAGCGGCGGCAGTAAGCCGGAGTGCCCGGCCGGCGACCGTGCCACTCACCCCTTCGCCCGGAATGTTCACAAAGTCGGTCACCGGTGGGATGGCGAGGCCGCGTTGTCGTGCGGCCTCCAGCACGGCCTTGGCCAGCGGGTGACTGCTGCCTTGCTCCAGCGCCGCCGCCAGGCCGAGCAGTGTGTTGTCGTTCGGCTCCAGGGCGATCAGTGCGGGGCGCCCCTCGGTCAAGGTGCCGGTCTTGTCCAGGGCCAGCACATCGACCCGTTCGGCCCGTTCCAGCACCTCGGCGGCGCGAACCAGAATGCCCAACTGGGCGCCGCG
>PFGT01000059.1:8064-8811 GCA_002782005.1 Hydrogenophilales bacterium CG12_big_fil_rev_8_21_14_0_65_61_21
GTGGCGGGGTCGAAGGGCATGGCTCTGGCCTGTCACGATCCGGGCTGCGCGCGAAGCCCTTTTACAGCGGCGCCGCGCGCGCTATTTGTGCGACGACGACAACGGAGACGCGCACCATGGCCGAAGCGGACGACCTGATCCAGCTCTACTCGCGCCGCATCCTGGCGCTGGCGGCGAGCATTCCGCATGTCGGCAGGCTGGCCAACCCCGACGGCTCGGCCAACAAGCGCTCGCCGCTGTGCGGCTCGACCGTCACCGTCGATGTGGCGCTCGACGGCGACCGGATCACGGATTTTGCGCAGGACGTGAAGGCCTGCGCGCTCGGCCAGGCGTCGGCCTCGGTGCTGGGCGCCGTCGCCATCGGGCGCAGCCGGACGGAGATCCAGACCGCGCGCGACGCGCTGAAGGCGATGCTCAAGGATGGCGCACAGCCGCCCGCCGCGCCGTTCGACGGGCTGGAGGCGCTGCGGCCCGCGCGCGACTACAAGAACCGCCACGCCTCGATCATGCTGGCCTATGACGCCACGCTCGCCGCCATCGACGAGGCGCAGGCCCGCGCCGCAAGCTGAGGCCGCCCTCAAACCCTGCGCTCTCAAGTCTTGCGCCCGCACACCCTGCGCTCACCCCAGCCCGAAGCCGAGCACGATCAGCGCGGTGAGCGCGCCCATGCCCACCGCGTCGATCAGCGCCGACGCCGGCGACACGCCGGCGTTAGAAACGATTCTGGCGATCCCGCTCATCTGATTC
>PFGT01000047.1:0-8399 GCA_002782005.1 Hydrogenophilales bacterium CG12_big_fil_rev_8_21_14_0_65_61_21
GCATCGGCTTTGCCTTCTGCCGCCTGGGCTCGCGCCGCGTTTCGCTCGGCCTGCGAAACCGCATCGATCAATCGGTCTTGCAAGACGGTTATACGCGCTAGCGCATCGCTCATGCCACCCGCCTGGCTTTCAACGTTGGCCATGCGCTGACCAAGTGTGCTGATACTACGTTCAAGCCCTGCATCGTAACGGTTGGCGAGTTCATTCAGTTCAATACCATGATGTTTGGCGAACGCGGCGTCAAAAGCGCACAACACCTCCGGCGAGGCGTTTTTTTGAGCAACGACGGCGTAATCCGGGCTGACCCCGGCGAAGACCTCGAACAGGCCGATGTTTTCCTTGGCCGCAAGTTCGGGGGATTCTTGCAGGCGCAGGGTCTTGACCCGCTCGTAGCCATAGTGTTCGGGCAGGAACGACAGCAGCAAGGGGGGAATGGGACGCAGGTGGGTGGGGTCAAGATAGAAATTGGTGGTGCCCACGACCACATTTTCCGGATTGGGCGTCTCGAGAATGAGCAATCCGCCCGGCTTCAACACACGCAGCGCCTCGATCACCAAAGTTTGGAGATCGTCGAAAGGAATATGCTCAACGATGTGAAAGCCCGAAACGATGCACTGTGTCGCATCGGCAAGTGACTTCAAATACGCAATGGCATCCCCCTGCGTTGCAGGCAGGCCGCGCTCCCTGCATGACTCAAGCATGCCTTCATCCAGGTCCACGCCCTGGGGCAGAAATCCTTTTTCCTGCAGCAGTTCAAGCCACTCGCCACGGCCGCAGCCCAGGTCTATGGCGGCGGCGGGTTCATACCACTGCAGCAGCGGCGCAATGAACGGCAAGTAGACTTCGAGCCGCTGCTTGATCAGTTCACGCGGACCCCGATAGCGCTCTTCGAACGCACGGTAAAAACCGGTTGAAGTCATCTTTGATACTCGACTTGCGGTGGAATCCAACTCACGCCGACAAATTGATTGCGGTTGAGGTTGACCACGTTGAACATCAGCGCGAGGTCGCGCCACTCGTAATTGGCCGCGAGATGCGTGTCCGCGACATGCAGCGCTGTGGAAACGGAATACGAACCCAATCCGATATTGGCCGGGAAGGAGAAGACCAGCGTGAGCCGGTCGCCCTTGGCAAGGTGCCTCATGTCGACACCGAGATGATGGGTGTTGGTACCGAATACCGGTTGGCCGAGGCGGTCCTTGATCATGTAGCCGAAGACCAGTTCGGGAAGGTCGGCATGAATGCGGATCTCGACTTTCAACTGCACGGATTGGCCAACGTTGATGAACTCGACCGCTTCGTCGTCCTCGTTGAGCAGGGCGATCGATTCGACCCGTGCTTCGCCGGTGCCTGAGCTGGTTTGCACCCGGCCATCTTCCAGCCGCCTCACCTCGACGGTGGCGTTTTCCTTCTCGGCGATGATGGCGTTGTAGAAATCCATCACCTCCTCGGGATTGCCGTCCTTGATGACGAAACCGCGCTCCAGCAGGATGGCGCGGCCGCACAGGCTCTGGATGGAGGACCTGTCATGCGAGACGATCAGCAGGGTTGTGCCTTGTTCGCGAAATTCGCGGATGCGGCTGAAGCTCTTGTGCTGGAAATACGCATCGCCCACCGACAGCGCCTCATCGACGATGAGGATGTCCGGGCGCACCGCGGTGGCGACGCTGAAGGCGAGCCGTATCTGCATGCCGCTGGAGTACATGCGCACCGGCTGGTCGATATAGTCACCGATTTCGGCGAAGGCTTCGATGGCGGGCATGCAGACGGCGATTTCATCGGCACGCAATCCCAGGAGTTGGCCGGCCGTGAAGACATTTTGCCGGCCGGTAAAGTCGGGGTGAAAGCCCATGCCAAGTTCGAGCAGCGCGGCCACACGGCCCTGGATGCTGACGCTGCCGGTGGTAGCTTGGGTGGTGCCGGTGATGATCTTAAGCAGCGTGCTCTTGCCCGCGCCATTGACGCCGATGATGCCAACCGCTTCGCCGGGGTTGACGCTGAAGCTGATGTCGCGCAACACCCAGGTCTTGTCGTGGCGTGGCCTGCCGGAAATCCATTCGAGCGCACGCGACCATTTGCCGGGGTAGCGTTTGTAGGCTTTGCCTACGTTGGCGACGACGAGCGTACCCATCAGAGCTCATCCACCAGTTCGCCGACGCGGGCGAGAAAGAAGTGGGCGCCAAGCAGCAGGAAAAGCACGGTGAGCACGGCGAGCGGTGCGAGCGAGGTGAAATCGGGCATTTCGCGGACCAGGAATATGGTCTGGTAGGCGGCCATCAGCGGCTGCATGGGGTTGTACTGCATAGCGCTGCTCACGCCTTCCGGCAGCGCCGGCAAGGTGTAGACGATCGGGGTGAGCCAGAACCAGAACTGCAGCACCACGCCAGTGAGCTGCCCAACGTCGCGGAAGAAGACGTTTAGCGTACCGAGGAAGACGCCCAGCCCAAGCGTGAACAGCAGCTGCAGCGCAAGCAACGGGATGAGCGCGAGCACCATCCAGCCGGGCCAGTGGCCGATGATGGCAAGAAACACAAGATAGAGGCCGAACACGATGCCGAAGTTGATCAGCGCCGACAGCGTCACGATGACCGGAAGGCAGATGCGGGGGAAATTCGACTTCTTGATGAGGTTGCCATGCTCGAGAAAAACGTTGTTGAGCCGAGCGAGCATTTCGGCAAACAGCCCCCAGGTGATGACGCCGGCGCACAGGTAGATGCTGAAGGCGAAGGGCACCTGTTCCTGGCCGGGCAGCGTGGTGCGCATGAGCTGGCTGAAGATGACCGTATAGACGATGATCATGGCCAGGGGGCTGGCCACCGACCAGAACGCGCCGAACAGCGATTCGCGGTACTTGCCGTGGAATTCGCGCAGCACGCTGCTCCAGACGAAGCCGCGATAGGCCCATAGCGAGCGGAACATGACGGGTTGGATCAAAGCCTTTTGTCTCCGGCCAGTGCAAAATTGAACAAATCCAGGTACTCCCCGGCCATACGCTTCGTATCGGCGAATTCCGCGGCACGCTTGATCCCGGCTTTGACCAGCTCGGCACAGGCGGCGTCTTGAACCAGGGCACGAATAGCGTCGGCAATCTGCACCGGAACCCGAGGGTCGAACATTATAGCAGCACCGGCCGCCACTTCGGGGAGTGAGGTGGTGTTACTGCACGCCACCGGAACGCCTGCGGCCATGGCCTCGATGACGGGCAGACCGAAGCCCTCATACAGCGAGGGGAATACCACGCCAGTGCAATCAGCAATCAAGGCCGCCAACTCCGCGTTGGGCAAATATCCCGGAAAAAGAATTCGATCGCCCAGGTTCATGGCGCGTGCGGCACTCATCAGCCACGCTTGTCGCGCCCCCGGCGCCCCGGTGCAGACCAGTTTGATATCCGCCGCCAACCCATCGTGACAAGCCATGCCGAAGGCGGTGAGAAGCATCTCGTGATTCTTGTGCTTCCAGAAATTGGCGGGATAGACCAGGTATCGCCGCAGGGAGAGGCCAAGGCGGCCCAATATGGCCTTGTCGTGCTCAACTCCAGGCACGACACGCTGTGCCATGCGCAGGTGAATCGTGCGTATGCGCGCAGGATCAAGGCTGCCATGGGTAATGGCAGAGTCCCGCGAGTAGCCAGAAATGGCAGTGAGCGCCGTTGCTCGGCGGCAGGCCTCGATAAAGGCGCGCTCGCGGTGGGCGACGTCCTCTGCGGCAAAGAACTCGGGATAGGTTTTGTATTGCAGATCGTAAATCGTGCAGACCGTCGGAATCCCCGGCTCGAAATAGGTAGGGGCGGTAAATGGGCAGAAGAGCAGATCAACACCCATGTCGCGCAGCAACGAACCGGAACCGCTGCGTTTCAATGCCGTGTTCACTTTATAGCCCAAGCGGTTAACGGCGCTGCGCAGCCTGACGGGCAAGTGCGGCAAAAGACGGGCGGCAAGACCCATTAATCGCGGTCGCAGTGAACTCGCCACTATGGCGCCGACGACCATCCGGCGCCGTATGTTGGGCCGATCCAGTATCGCCAGCTCTTCATGCGATGCGGCTTGCGTGAGCAATATGAACCGGGTCTGGGGCGCCATATCGGCCAGGCGACGCAGCAATTCGAGTACGAAAATCTTCGCGCCCCCGTTCTCCCCGCCCGGGAGAACGGGGGTTAAATCCACCGCAATGGTGCCAAGTTGCTTATTCACTGGATGTCCTAATCCATTCCGCCGATTTTGTGTGCTTATTGCGGGCAAGCCCGCTCACATGAATGATGTTTGTGAGACAGTCGATCCCGCCGAGTTCTTCTGCGCGAACCGGGTTCTGGTAACCCATGTCGGCCAAAACACCCAGGAGCCTATCAGACTTGAAGAATCGAAGCGAAAAATCGGCTGAACGAGGACAGATTTCGACGATTTCGCCGGGCAGTAGCCGTCCTATTGCCCAAGAAAGCGGCGGAATATGGACCGTTCCAACGGTTTTGCAGCCGATTTCCTTTAAATCCGACAGGCTCCTAGTGTAGTGTTGCATTCTTTGGAATGCTTATATGTAAACCCTTGTCGGGATTCAACCCGACAAGCCGGGCATGTCAGCGGGGTTTTGTAAGTCGGGATTCATCCCGACGACGCGGGTTCCATGGGCCGGGTTGTCGGGATGAATCCCGACCTACGTCCGATGCGTTGGCCTTTCCTCGTTCGCATACGTGCCAAACAACGTGCAACTCTACACTAGAGTACATCGGCAAACCCCTTGCGTGTCTTCTGGAACCAGGCAAAGCCCAGCCAGGCGATAAACGTCGAGGCAATTAGTTGTATTCCGTAGAGGGCCAAGTCAGGCATCTTGCCCCAGATCAGCACGTCTCGGGCTTGTTCCAGAACGATCGCAATCGGGTTAAGCATCACGACGCCTTGATAGGCTTCCGGCAGATTGGCGACTGGGTAGAACACAGGGGATAGGAACATCAGCACGGTGGTGAAGATGCCCACGGTTTGACCGACATCGCGCAGATAGACGCCCAGTGAACTAAGGAACCAGCTCAGGCCCAGGGTGAACAGGAATAGGGGTAACAACACCAAGGGCGCCAATATCAGGGTCCAGGACAGTGCGTGGTTAACGATCAGGATAAAGGCTAGCAGCACGCCCACGCTAATGACCGCGTGAAACAGCGCCGCGCCAAGGGTAACCAAAGGCATGATCTCCAGCGGGAAGATGACCTTCTTGACGTAATTTGGGTTGGCAAGCACCAAATTTGGGGCACGATTGATGCATTCAGCGAAGATGCCAAACACGATCATGCCGGCAAACAGCACGATGGCAAACTCGGTTTTGCTATCTGACCCCACATGCCAGCGGGCCTTGAATATGACGCTAAAGACGAAGGTGTACACCGCCAGCATCAGGATGGGATTGAAGAACGACCAGACGATACCGAGTACCGAGCCGCGATAACGGCCCACCACTTCGCGTTTGGTCATTTGTACGATGAGGTCGCGATTGCGCCAGGCGCTGGCGAACATTTCACGAGGGGATGTGCTGAAATGTCTCATGGCTATCGCTCCGTCTGACGACCATTGCGACCCGCGCCGCCCCAAATAATGAAACGACATAGGGCGGGCCATGCCCGCCGCAACGGTGCCGGGCAAACGGCGGGCATGGCCCGCCCTTTAGAGGGCTGTTTCAGGTTAATGGATGTTGCCTTTGGCTGCATTGTTTTCAGTTACCTCGGCTTCACTTTCCGCAAGTGCAATACGCTGATTGACCCGCCGCAGATCCCTGCGTACTTGGGTCAAGGCGATGTCAGTCAATAAGGATCGGACCATCAACACGACTATCGCGATCAGGAACAGCAAGGCGGGCGGGTAGTAGACACCGACCAACGAGCCGACCCAGTCCACGATTGGCGGCCATATTCCCAAAATCAGCGAGGCCAGCGCTACGATTATCCAAAACAGCCCCTGACGGATATACAAATGATCGCGGCGGACCAGATAGAGGATGGCGATGCCCAGCCCTATCCCTATCACGGTTACCAAGAGGTGAAAATCTTTCATCATCGAACCGGTTTCGTTTTCCAACGCGCCAAGCAGAGCACCGTCGTCTCAGCCATATAACGCCCCACCACCCACCAGGAGGAAAATATCCTGGAGGCCCCGTTCAAGCGCGGAGACATGGCCACCGCCACTTCCCGTATCTTCATACCGGCTCGGTTCAGCAACAGCAGTACGCCAATGTCCTGATAATCCAGCAGGGTCGCCTCCTCCTGCGCCAATACCCGGCAGGCATTCGCATTGTAATAGCGAAAGCCGGAAGTCAGGTCTTCCAGACTGAACCCGGTGATTACCCTGAAGTAGGCCCAGGCGATGTGCCGCATCCGACTGCCGCGTTCGGGACAGGCGCCGACGGCCACGTCGGCCGTCCGCCCCGCCTCGATCAGGCGGGCGATATATTCCGGCTCATGTTGTCCGTCCGCATCCATGGTGACCACGCCCGAATAGCCATGTCGGACGGCATAGCGAATTCCCGTCTGCATGGCCCCCCAGGCCCCTTGTGGCAATGGCGCGCGAAGTACTCTGGCGCCACTTTGCGTGGCAATGCGCGCGGTGTCGTCGGTGCTGCCGTCGTCGATCACCAGAACATCTCGATAACCTAACATCCGGACCTGGCGAACGACATCGCCAATCGCTGCCGCTTCGTTCAGGGCCGGGATGACGATGAGCGGAATGGTCGGGCGCGGACGAGCGGCGGTTTCCGCTTCGGCATCCAGGACTTGAACGTAGAGTCGCGCCAGTCTTTCGGCGACGCGGGCGATCTGGAATTCCTGGTCGAAACGCCTACGCCCGTTTTCGCCCAGGAACCGTCTCTGCCCGGGATCGATGGCCAACGCTGACAATGCCGCTTGCCAGGCCGATATATCTTCCGGCGGCACGAGCAGCCCATTCTCACCGTCGCGCACCACCCAGGTTACCCCGCTCCCCTTCAGGTCGCTGGCGACAATGGCCTTGCCATAACGCATGGCTTCCATCAGGACGATACCGAAGGCCTCGGTGCGCTCACGGGAGGGCAGGCAGAACACATCGCAAGATGCCAGCAGGCGCTGACAGGTGGCATCGTCTTGCTGTCCCAGCAATCGTATCCAGGCTGGGTTGCCGACTTTGGCCAGCAGGCGTTCCAGCCGGGGGCGTTCCTCGCCTTCGCCGACCAATATCAACACCATGTCTTCAACCGCCGCGATGGCCTGAATGAGCGTTTCGAAGCCTTTGTAATAGCTCAACCGGCCAATCGCCAACAGGCGCAAGCCGGCCCCCCGCCATAGATCGTCGCCAACCACTGGGCCAACTTCCGGCAGTCGCCCCGGATTAACACCGAGCGGGACGACGTGGCACTTATAGCGCCAGGGTCGTAAAGGCGCGCTCGCATCCAGATAGTGCGTCGAAGTCGCGACGATCGCCTCGGCATGCTCCAGCAGGGCACGCTCGAAGATGCGGTAGTGGGGGTACGCCATTCGAAGCGCACGTTTGTGCTGGCTGGGGACCACGTCCGAATGCCAATGGATCACCCAAGGCACGCGCCGGGCGGATGGCACCAGCAAGGCCCAGAAGGCGCTGAGGTTGGGCATGTGCAGGTGCAACACATCCGGTTGTTGCCGGCGTATCGACCGGGCCAACCAAAACGGAAACCGGGGACTGATCGGCGCAAATATCAGCTTCAACCAGACCGGGCAGCGTAGCAACCAGGGTGGGTCCTGCGCTACGCTCGTGCCATGTTCGCCATGTACCAGGACCATGACATCATCGCCTGCCAAACGCTGAGCTTCCGCCAGATCGCCCAAAAACCGCTCCATGCCACCGGGCACCGGCGGGTAGTATTTGCCAATATGCAGGATACGCACTAGATGGCATCCATCACGGCATTGCCCGAATCTTGGTCTGCCATTCGCCCAGCGCCGGATTATTGGGGTCCAAGCGGATGGCGTTTTCGATGTCGGACAATGCATCGACCTTTCGATTCAAGCCAAAATTAGCGACCGCGCGGCCATAGTAGGCCGGGCTGTTTTCACTCTCGGCCAGCAACCGGGTGAAGATCGGCACGGCTTTGCCGTAATCTCGCTTTGCCAGGTAGGCCATGGCCAGTTGCAAACTCGCATCGGCCATCTTTGGGGCAACCTGCAAGGCGGCAGAAAAATCCTGTATGGCCGCATCGACATTGCCCGCTTTCAGCTCCATCTGCCCCTTCACCGACATAATGCGCTCGCGCATCGGCGATGGCGGGTTCTTGCTCAAGGAAATGGCCAGGGCGCTAATCGCCTCCGTTGTTTTGCCGAGGCCAAACAAGGCCACCCCACGCTGATAATCCAGGTTGAACAGGTCGTAGCCTTGTTTTTCTGCGGCATCCAGCGCGGCCAGGGAATCCTGGCTCTT
>PFGT01000047.1:8419-8948 GCA_002782005.1 Hydrogenophilales bacterium CG12_big_fil_rev_8_21_14_0_65_61_21
TTTCTGCGGCATCCAGCGCGGCCAGGGAATCCTGGCTCTTACCAACCAAATAAAACAGTGCGCCGATGTTGTACGTCCCCAGGCCTTGATCGCCCAACTGGGACGCAGTTTGAAAATCGCGATAGGCCTCTTCATAACGGTTCTGGTCCAGGTACACCTCGGCCCGGTTGATGAACGGAAACCAGCGCCCGACCGATCGCGGGTCGTCCGGCAACTTCTCGATCGTATCGGTCCAGATGCGCTCGGTCGTCGATAGCGAATAAACCCGATCCAGCGCCTGCCAGACGAACAACCCGCCCAAGACCAGACCGATAGCCAACAACACCCGAGGCGACGTGCCATGGAACAGGAAAAACACCAGCCCCGGCAGGCCGATCGCCCAGAGATAGCTCCGGTACAGGACGAAGGGGTCCTGCACCCAGACCGTGGAAAACTCGGTCACAAACAGCGTCGCCGGCAGCAACAGCGAAAGGCCGACCAGCGCCCGCCAGTCACGATGACGGATGACCAGATACACGCCGCCGATAAC
>PFGT01000123.1 GCA_002782005.1 Hydrogenophilales bacterium CG12_big_fil_rev_8_21_14_0_65_61_21
AGAGCGGGCCAAGCGCGATTTCGAGCACCGGATCGCCCGTGTCGCCGGCCAATCGCGCCATGCGTTCCCTGCTCGACTATTACGCCTGATTTTCAGCGTTCGTCATACACTCCGTGGTTATCAGCCGTCAGATATTGAAATGGCTGACGCAGGTTTGGAGTTTGGCGGCCACCTGTCTCAGGTGAGTGGCCGCGTCATTGTTTCGCAGGGCGGCGGCATCGTTGGCCTCGGACATCTGAGCGATACGCTCGATATTGCGGGCGATCAATTGACTGGCGACGGTTTGCTCGCTGACCGCAGCCCTGATTGAATCGACACCTTCGTGAGCCGCCGTAACAGATCGATTGCCATCGGCGATGACGATGGCCACCTCTTCCAGAACCGCCAGGCTCTTGGCAATGGACTGTCGCCCATCTTCGATAGAATGATCAACTTGCTTCGATTGAGTGCCCAATTTGTCGGTGATTTGATCGATCTGGCTAGCCGACTGGGCTGATTTCTCGGCTAGCTTGCGCACCTCATCAGCCACTACGGCGAACCCGCGGCCCTGCTCGCCGGCACGGGCAGCTTCAATGGCCGCATTGAGCGCGAGCAAATTGGTCTGATTGGCGATATCGCGTACTTGGCGGGTCATGTTGGTGATGGCCTCCGTACTGTGGACGAATTCGTTCACGGATTGGCCGATATCGGCCATGGAGTTTTCCACGGCGCCGATCTCACCGATGAGTTCGGATAACTTGACGTTTCCGGTATCGCTGTGCTTCAGGCTTTGTTCCGTCATCAGGTTGGCGGCGCTGGTGTTATCAGCCACCGTGGCGATGCTGACGGCCATCCCTTCGATGCTCGCGGCGGTGGCGGTAGACGATGCGCTTTGCAAGCGGACAGTATTGGCAAGCTCGTTGGCATCGTTTGCCAGTCGGGTTGAAGATTCGTTGAGATCGACAGTCGATTCAAGTACATCTTTCAAAAGATGCGCCATCTCCCGGCGTACCGTCTCCGCTGCGGTGGCAATCTGGCCAAGTTCATCTTCCGTGGTGCAACGGACTGGGTTTTGGAAATTACCTTTGGCAATTTCCGAGAAATCTTTCACCAGTTGCTTTGCCGGCGCCACAATGGATTTTTGGACCAGTAACAGGAATGCGATGAAGGAAATCATGATAGCGACACCCATCAGACCTAGGCTAAGCACGATACCTTGCCTGGCCTGATGCGTGGCATCGCCCCAGGCCAACCACAAGCCAAGCAGGGCGGATGCCAAGAGCAAGACGGTGCCCAGTCCGGTAATCGCCAGCAGTTTGTTTCGAATGCTGTGTGTGATCAAATTCATTGATTTCTCCAAAGGTTATCCGGGTCCGTTCCTGATTCGGTTAACGAAACTCGCAGACCAAGAGCGGGCCATGCCCGCCGCAACGGCGGCGATGCGCAATGATCGTTACTCAAAATTCGAAGGCGGCTAGGCCGCTTCGGCGAACAGGGCATAAGGCGTGTCTTTGGAACTGCCGGCGAGCAGCTTTTCCATATCCAACACCAGAACGATAGACCCGTCACCGGACAGTGTGGCGCCGGAGACACCGTTGGGTTTGATGTCGGACAAGGGCTTGATGACTACATCATCGCGGCCAACGAAGCCGTCCACCGCCAGGATAAAGTCGTGGCCGCCGACATGCATCAGCACACCATAAGCCGGCGCGCATTTGATCTCCCAGTCCAGCAAACTAGCCAGGCTACGCAGCGGCAGCACCTCTTCACGGACTACCATGGTGGCGCGCCCCGAGATACGCTGCACTTCGCTATGACGGATTGGAATGATTTCCCGCACCAGTGATAGCGGCACAGCGAAGGACTGATTGTTCAAGCGCACAACCAGCACCGGCAGGATGGCCATAGTCAGCGGTAGCGAAATGGTGATGGTGGTGCCTTGTCCGCGGATTGATTCGATGTCGATCTTGCCGTTCAGTCGGGCGATATTGGTCTTCACCACATCCATGCCCACACCACGTCCAGATACGCTGGATATCTGATCCTTGGTGGTGAAACCGGGCAGAAAAATGAGTTGTAGACTCTGCTGGTCGTCCAAACAGTTGGCGGCCTCGGCGTCGATCAGACCCTTCTCGACCGCCTTGGCGCGGATAACGTCGGGCTGCATACCACGACCGTCGTCGGTAATTTCGATGTAGATGTGGTCGCCAACCTGGCTGGCAGACAGGGTGACCAGGGATTTGCCCGCTTTGTTGGCGGCCTGGCGTTCCTCGGGTGACTCTATGCCGTGATCGACGGCATTGCGCACCAGGTGTACCAATGGGTCGTTGAGGTCCTCGATCATGGTTTTGTCCAGTTCGGTCTCCTCGCCGGATAGCACCATTTCGACATCCTTGCCAAGTTGTCTGGCCAGATCGCGCGCCAGACGGGGGTATTTCTGAAACAACCGGCCGATCGGTTGCATCCGAGTCTTCATCACTGCGTTTTGCAAATCGGATACCAGCAAGTCAAGTTGATTGACCGCCGAATCCAGCGCCTTGATGGTTTCAGGAGCCATGTTGCCATGAACAATTTGCGTTTTCAGGTTACCAATGCGGTTCTTGGTCAGGCCGATCTCCCCCGATAGATTGAGCACCTGATCCAGGCGTGTGGTGTCGATGCGGATTGTGGTCTCTTTTTGCAGGCTTTGTTGCGGCACGCCGGTACTTGATCGGGGTGGCTGACTATCCTTGGGCGGCGTTGCGGCAGCGTGGTCCGATGAGCCGACGTGATCCGGTTCCGTATGACCATGCTCGTCTGATTCGGCCACGGCAGCGGCTTGTCGGGTTTCCGGAATACCGGTGAGGGCCGAGTGCAGTGACTGCCAATCGATATCGGCCGCAATGGCTGAACTCTGGCTGGCGGCCGGCGTCCCGTCATCAACGACAGGTTTAGACGCCTTGACGGCGATGGTTGCCGCCTGGGTCGGCGGGACTCCTGCCAACGCCGTATCCAGGTTGGCCAGCAAATCGCTTGCAGCGGTCGGCGGTTGCACGCCTTGTGCGAGGTGGCCAAACATATTTTGGGCTGTGCCGGTCGCATCCATGATGACGTCCATCAACTCCGGCGACAGACGCAGTTCGCCATTGCGCAGTTTGTCAAACAGATTTTCAGTACGGTGACAAAGGTTGACCAGCGCCTCTGCATTAAGAAACCCTGCGCCACCCTTGATGGTGTGGAAACCGCGGAATATATCGTTGAGCAGCGCTTTGTCGTCTGGACGCTTTTCTAACTCAACCAGCTTGCTATCGACATCCGATAGCAGTTCGCCCGCCTCTTGCAGAAAGTCCTGAAGCAGGTCTTCCATGCCCCCGAAATCACTCATGTCCTTCTCCTTTGCATCTCAGAAACCGAGGCTGTCGAGCAACTCATCCACCTGTTCTTGGCTGGCCACTACATCGACACGGCCAGCGGCATCGATGATCGGACCTTCCAGCAGGTTCGGCCGGACCGCGTCCCGTTTGTTTCCGGGCGTGGTTTCCAGTAGCAGGGCAACCAATTGCTTCTCCATATTTTGCGCGGCATCAAGAACCTTCTTGATGACTTGGCCGGTCAGGTCTTGAAAACCTTGCGCCATAATGATTTCCATCAATTGGCTGTTGATGGCCTCGGCTTGCCCCGGCGTGTTGCGCAGAAAGGCATGGGTGTCGGCGACTAGTATCTTGAACTCATCGACGCCTAACTGCTTGGCGAATAACCGATCCCACTCACCGGCCAAAGCCTTCGCGCTACGGCCGATTTCCGCTTGAATAGGCTGGGCCGCCTCGGCGGCATTAAGGGTATTTTCTGCGGCCTGAGTGGTCAGTACACCGATATAATTCAGACGGTCGCGAGTATCCGGCAACTCGGCGGCGAAATTTTCCAGCGACCTATCTAGACCCAACTCACGCAGCAGATTGTGCAGGCTGCGGGTCATCTGACCAATTTGTGCGAAAACCTTTGCATTAGCGTCGCCGCTTGCGCCTGCAGCCATGCCCTGGGTGATGCTGTCGAACAACATTTCCAGTTCGGGCGAGTCACCTTCGATCTTAGACACCTGCTCCGGTTCGTGCTTGGCCTCAGTCGAGAAGGCAATGCTGTCGAATAAGGCTTCTAATTCTGGGGAATCGCTGCTCATCTTCCGCTCCTAGCGTTTGGTACGTCCATCACATCCCGAATTTCTCGAAGACCTTGGTCATCTTCTCTTCGAGCGTCGCGGCAGTGAATGGCTTGACGATGTAACCCGATGCGCCACTCTGGGCAGCCAAGATGATGTTTTCTTTTTTTGCCTCGGCGGTGATCATCATCACCGGCAGGTGTTTAAGCGAGTCGTCGGCGCGAATGGCCTGGAGCAGCTCAATGCCAGTCATGTTGGGCATGTTCCAGTCGGTAATCACAAATTTGAAGTCGCCACCCTTGAGTTTTTGCAGCGCAACAGCTCCATCCTCGGCCTCGTCCACGTTGCTGTAACCCAGTTCCTTCAATAGATTGCGCACGATCCTGCGCATGGTCGAAAAGTCATCAACCACCAGAAGTTTGAGATTTTTATCGGCCATATCGAACCCTTTGATTAACCCGCTGTTTCCGGTCTAGCGTTTCAAAAGCGCAAGCAAGGTATCGGCCAGTATGGCCGGGTCGAACTTCGCTACATACGCGTCTACACCCACCTTTTGGCCCATGGTCCTGTTGGCCTCGGATGAGAGGGACGAGTGCATGACTACCGGGATAGCCGATAGGCGGCTGTCTGTCTTAATGTTGCGAGTCAGCACATAGCCGTCCATTTCGGGCATTTCCGCATCCACCAGGATGAGCTGAATCTGGTCATGCACCGGTTTGCCCTCGCTAGCCGATCGAGTAGCGATACCTTGCAGCTTGGTCCATGCCTCCAGACCGTTATTGGCCTGGATGTAGTTGATGCCCAGCTTATCCAACACCATGACGATTTCCTTGCGCGCCACCATCGAGTCGTCGGCGAAGAAGACGGTCATATTCTGTCCGGAAGCCGCATTGGGCAGAGTCGGCATAACCTTTTCACCCAGCACATCGGCCAATATGCGCTCGACGTCCAGGATGGAAACCAGGCGACCGTCGTCCAGTTCGGTAATTGCGGTGATCAGCCCATCCTGGCCAGACAGCAAGTTCTCCGGCGGTTTCACCCGGTCCCAGTCAACCCGGATGATGCGGTCGACATCATGGACAAGGAAGCCTTGCGTGTGACGGGAAAACTCGGTGACGATCATGGCGCCGTTTAGTATGTCCTGCGGCGTCTCCGCCTTGATGAACTTGACTAGCGAAATGACCGGGATGATGCTGCCGCGCAGGGAAATAACGCCTTCTACACCAAAGGGCATGTTGGGCGTCAACGTAATCGGCGGGGTCGGCGAGACTTCCCGCACCTTGAAGACGTTGATGCCGAAGAGTTCATGCGAGCCCAGCGAGAACAGCAAGAGCTCCATCTTGTTGGAACCAGCCAGCTTGGTGCGGGCATCGATGGCGTCGAGCAGTTGCGGCGCTTCTAGTGGGTTCATGACTGGGCTCCTGCTTAAGTCAACATACGAGAAAGGACTTCAGCGAGCCGCATGGGCTCGAATTTTGGCACGTATTCATCGACTCCAACCGAAACGCCAAGACTACGGTTAGCATCCGATGACAGTGAAGAGTGCATAAGTACGGGGATACCGGCAAACCGAGGGTCGCTCTTGATGCGTTTAGTTAATACATATCCATCCATTTCTGGCATCTCCACATCGGTCAACACCAACTGGATGTAATCCTTGACCGGCCGGCCCGAAACCTCTGCTTGAGCGGCGAGTTTCAGCAATGTTTCCCAGGCATCGCGACCGTTGATAGTCGGCACAGACTGTACTTTTAGCGCTTCGAGCGTGCGGGCAATCTGGTTTCGGGCGACTGACGAGTCGTCGGCATAGAGTATGGTGCGATCCGGTTTTGATAATGGAGTCAGGTTGCCGAACAGATGATCGTCGTCGATGTCGGTGGTCTCAGCCAGTATTTTCTCGACATCCATCATCATTACCAGCCGCTTGTCCTTCAATTCAGTCACCGCCGTTACCAGGCCACCCATGCGGGCAGTCAGCATCTGTGGCGGCACGCGCATCTCGGACCAGTCTATACGCAGGATGGTATCCACCTCACCGACCAGGAAACCCTGGGTATGGCCATTGTATTCGGTGACAATCATGATCGATGGCGGGCTTTCGGTCGCGATACCGATGTATTTGGACAGGTCAATCACCGGGACCAAGGCGCCTCGCAGGCTGACCATGCCTTCCACCGCCGACGGCATCTCCGGGGCGCGGGTGATTTCAGGAATGCGCATGACCTCGCGCACCTTGAATACATTGATGCCGAAAGTCTCCCTGCGCCTCGTATTCGAATCGGTCCCGAGCGTGAACAGGAGTATCTCCAGCTTGTTTGCGCCGGCCAGTTTGGTACGGGCATCAACGCGGCGTAATAAGTCTGACATGTGATTTTCCTTCGCCACAGGCAGCAGTTGTCTGGCCATTCAGGAAGCGCAAAACCAGCAAGAATAAACGTACGGGCATTGACTTCCTTGGTCCCGCTTAATATCGACATTCACGGCAAAAACTTTAGCAAAAAACCAATTTTGCCAGCCAACATCGGCCGCAGGATGCGTTGATTTGTACCTCAATCGGTCGACACCTTGAACGCATCCACTGCTTGTCTGACTTCACGTGCGTGGCTTTCCAGGTCATTCGCCAGCGCCAGCAATCCTTGTGCCGCACTGGAATTTTCTTCAGACATCGAGGAGACACGTTCAGTATTCTGTGCCAGCTCCGCCGCTGCGGTATTTTGTTCGGCTAAAGAGGCTGAAATATCGTCTATCGCTACCGCCACTTCGGCAAAACTTCGCTGTATCAGCGCGATCGAGGCTTGCGCAGTTTCGGCATCCGCAACACCCTGGCGAGTGGTGGCAACAACCTTGTTCATGCCGCCCAAAGCGTGCGTCGCCACCTCGCCAATCTTGCCCGACATCAGGTTGATTTCGCTGGTGGCATTGGCGGTGCGTTCGGCCAGCTTGCGCACCTCGTCGGCAACTACCGCAAAACCACGCCCCTGTTCTCCGGCACGCGCTGCTTCAATGGCGGCATTCAGGGCAAGTAGATTGGTCTGGTCGGCGATCTCCTTGATGACTTTCACTATCTCGGAGATATGTGACGCATCCTCGCCCAGACGCGACACCTCGCCGGAGGCCGATTCGATCTCCTGAGCTGTTGCCAACAAGCCGGCCACGGTCTTGTTGACCACCTGCACACCCTGGTCGGCAGAGCTGCGTGAGCTATTGGCAATACGCTTGGCTCCACCGCCCTGGTCGCTGATATGGCTGGTGGAGACGCTCAATTCCTCAATAGAGGCGGCCATACCGGTGACCGCGTCAGATTCGTGGTTGACATTATCGGCTATCTGTTGTGCCGAGCTTGCCAACCGACGCGCCAATTCACCGACCTGACTGGCCTGCGTCCTGATCTTCTCGATCATGTCGCGCAACGAGGCTTGCATCTGATAAGCATTGGCCAGCAAGCTGCCCGATAAGGGTAGGCGAGCGGGTCGTTGCGAGAAGTCGCCCGTCGCCATGACGTCGACGACCTGTGCAACTTCTTTCGGGTCTCCGCCCAACTGGTTGAAGATGGAACGTATGATGGACACGGCAAGTCCGAATGTAAGCAGCAACGACAAGCCTACCCATACGATTATGATGGTACGGCGGTGTTGAAAATCATCATCGACCAACGCCATTTCTTCGGTACCTTTGGTGTTGACCAGTTTGACAAAATCCTCGCGCAATTGCGTCATTAGGCGCCCTTGCTCGTGATCAATCCCGGTCACTGCCGCATCAGACGCCGCCGCATTCCCTGTATGCGCATCAATTTGCGCCAGATATTTAGCGCTAACTGTTTGATGCTCTGTTTTTAATGCGCCCAATTGCATCATAAACTTATTGAACTCACCATGCCCCTCGGTCAGGGTTTTCAAACCATTGAACGCACTGGAATAATGTTTATCGAATAATGCCTGTTGAGCGACGAATTTGCCGCGATATTCTTTAAGCTTTTCCACATTCGCGCCGCGAAGCCAAACATTCTTTGCGAGTTTCTCTTCTTTCTGCAAGGCAATATCCATACTGCCAATATCAGCCATCACCTGTATATCCTGGCTCAAGCGGTGGAAACTGGCCTTTTCATCATGGACCGCGCCGCTAAGTTGCAACAACCCAAAAATCGCCATGCCTAATAACATGACGAACGCCACGGATTCCAGTACCAGAAATTTACCTTTCAAAGACAGGTTATTAAACATCGTTTCTCCTAATAGCCGATCGCTGACTATGTTAACCAGAATATTGCATAAATTCACAGCGCCCTCACGGGTCTTTTGTTTCGTATAAAAATTTTGTTCAGTTAGGCATCTGAATAACTACGCCGCGCCTCTCAAAATCCCCCTACAAAAAAAAATCCGGCACGATCATAACGGCAATTCATGCAATATATCCGGGCTGATGCGTTATCAAATGATTTTGCAAGAAGTTGGGCAATGAATAGAATAGAGTGGTCAGTGGCTATTTCTAACCTGGTACGCTGCTCGCGGAGGCTTGTTCAGGCAGGGCGATCAGGACACTCATCACCTGCTCGGAGGCGTCCTCCATGCGTTGCAACTCGGCAAAAACACGCTCCATCTGCGCCGTATCGTTTTGCCAGGTTCGTTGGTGAGTCAACGCCAGCATCTGCCGCACCGCATCATGCACTGCGGCATGAGGACGGTCGATTTCGCGGAAGGCTTCGAGTTGGCCGAATTGTTCCCTGCCCTCGCCTGCATACCACTTGCCCAAACGGCAGTTGTGATGGTCCACGTCTACCTGTTGGCGTAGCGACTCGTCGCCCGCCACAATGGTCTGATAGGCGCGCTGCTTGTAGACCACATGATCGCATTTGGTCAGTGATGCGAAGGCGACGGTGAGTGCCGTTTTCGCCCGGCGCAGCGTTTCGCTTGAGCGGCTGACGATCTGGCTGAACTCGCTCGATATGTCGGCAGCGGCGCGACCCGATTCCTCGGTAATGGCGCGCATCTCCTCGGCGCTAACCACCATAGACTGGGTTTCGCTCACCAGCGCTTGCATGGTGTTGCCGATCTGCATCGCCGCGTCCTTGGAGTGACCGGCGAGCTTGCGCACTTCATCCGCCACCACCGCGAAGCCGCGCCCCGCCTCGCCAGCGCGAGCCGCCTCAATCGCGGCATTGAGCGCCAGCAGATTGGTCTGATTGGCCAGAGCATGAATGGTGTCGATGGCCTGGTTTATTTCGCTGCTCTTAGCGGATAGATCCAGGATCGCCGCGCTGACCTCGCCGATCAGCGCTTGCAGGCGCTGAAAGCCCTGGTGCATGGCTTCGACCGCCACGGCGCTTTCGTTCGCCTTTTGCGATGAGCCACTGGCTAGGTCGATCACTTGTTCCTCTTCCTTAACTATCCGGGCAAAGTCGGCCTGGGTAAGCGCTAGGTCGGGAATAAGGTGAGCAGCGTTGAGGCTCTGAACTCGAACCACCATGTGGTTATATGCTTCGGCTTGCTTGTGTTTGCTAATGGATGCCAATACGGTGTTGAAGGTATTCAGCACATGGCTATAGTCGCCCACCTGGCCAATAACCTGGGCGTGGCGCGCGGTATAACCCGCTTCCTGGGCCGTCAGCGCACCGCTCATTTCACGAAAGGCGGCTTCGATGCGGTCCATGGCATCATTAAACGCAGTCACTACCGGCGCCAGACTCCGGGCGTCAGAGACGTGCGTCAGGCGGCTGGATAGATGACCGTCGGCGATGTCGGCCGCCATGCGGCGAATTTTTTCCATCCAGGCATTTTGGCGCAGGCGGTGGCGCGCGCAAACCACGGCCAGCGCCACCGCCATGAGGGCGAAAACCAGCGGCCACCATGGGCCGCCCGCCAGTGTGCCTGCCAGCGGCCCGGCCACGGCCAGCGCGCCGAGGATGCCGCTACCCCAGGCCGTATCAAAGATCGAGAACGAACGCTGTGTAGTCATTTTTTCCACTCTCCTGAATCAGTCGTTGCAATACCGCCAGCCCTTCTGCCGGCGCCTGACTGCCGGAGGCTCGCGTCTCCGCCGCCAGCATGGCGCGGTAAATGGGCTCAATGAGGTTAATGGCTTCACGGCGCGGCTTGCGCCGTACCGAGTAGTAGCCGGTGATGCGCCCGGCGGCGTCGAAATCCGGCGTCACCGTGGCATAGACCCAGTAAAAACCGCCATCGGCGCTCATATTCTTGACGTAGCCGAGAAATTCCTTGCCGGCGCTGATGGTGTCCCACAGCGCCTTGAACACGCCGCGCGGCATGTCGGGGTGGCGGATGATGTTGTGCGGCGCGCCCAGCAGCTCGTCCTCGCTGTAGCCGGAGAGGTCGATGAAGATGGGGTTGCCGTAAAGAATCTTGCCGCGCGTGTCGGTTTTCGAGGTAATGAATGCGTCGTCTGGAAGCACGCGTTCACGCCGGTTCGGGATGGCTTTACTTGATTTCGACATCGTAAGAAGTCCTTTCGCTTTTTTAACGTGAGACGCACGAGTCCATAGGACGGGCCGTACCCGCCGCAACGGCGCCGAGTGAACGGCGGCCATGGACCGCCCTATGGCGTTTCATGATTTTGGGAGGCGATGCGCCATGATCGTTAGACACGGAATTGGCCTACAAGCTGTTGCAGTTCAGTTGCGATATGCGATACAGCCTCCGCTGCCTGGGCGGCCTGGCGGATGCTTGCGGAGTTTTCCTGGGCAAGCGCCGAAATTTCACCCATGTCGCGTGCTACGTTCTCCGTAGCAGAGGTCTGTCCCTTGGCGCTGTCGGCAATATGGCCGACCTGTCCGGTGACTTGGTTTGCGGCCTCAACGATTTGTCCCAGCGCATCACTGGTCAAGCTGTTGTAGTTGGCGCTTTCCTGCACCTCGCGTTTGACTTCACCCATGGCTGCCACGGCCGCTTCGGTCTCAGCTCGGATGGATTCGACCCCTCCGGATATTTCGCTGGTGCTGGAGGATGTACGTTCGGCAAGCTTTCTCACTTCATCGGCGACGACGGCAAACCCCCGTCCCTGCTCACCGGCGCGCGCCGCTTCGATGGCGGCATTGAGCGCCAGCAAGTTGGTCTGGTCGGCAATCTCCTTGATGACAACGGTAATCTGGCCGATTTTCTGGATAGAGTCGTTCAGGTTGCCGACGATGTTGGCCGAGCTATTGGCCGTCGCAACCACCTTTTCCATGGCGCCTCGGTTCTTTGCCATATTCGCATCGCCTTGATGTGCATACTCTTCGTTGCGGAGAACTGTTTCGCCCGCGCCGTTGGCGAGGCTAGCCACTTCTGAATTGGCTATACGGATATTTTCCATAGCCGTAGCGATATGCGTGACGCGTTCGCTCTGTGCAACCTCGCGCGCGACTATCTGTTCGATCTGATGTGACAAATCGGCCGAGGCACTTGCAGCCTTGCCGGCCGCAGTTATTACGCCATCCACGATGCGCATGAGATGTGCCGTGGTGTTTTCCAGCGATTGCCCCATTTCGCCGAGCTCATCCTTGCGTTTGAACGGCACGGTGGCAGTCAAATCGCCTTGCGCTACCTTGTCAAGGGTGCCTTTCATGGCCTGGATGCCGCGATTTATATCAGCCGAGAGCATGCCGCTGCCAATCAGCAATATCAGTATGCTGACGCCAAATATGCCCAGCCCGGTATAAATCAATTTTTTGCCACGTGCGCGACCCTTTTCATAGGTATCCTTGACTGCCGCTTGCTGGTAGGAGGCCACCTGCGAGAGGGGTTTCAACAAGTCACTTTGGAAAGCAGGCCATTCATCCTCCAGCAATCCGGTGATGCTTTTTTTGTCGTCGCCCGAATAGGCCGCTTCCAACTTGTCCCAAAAAGCCGGCAGTGCGCCAAGCTGCTTATCGATTTTTGCGATCTGGCCGCGTGCTTCGTCGCTAAAGGTATTGTCGCGGGTTTTTTCCTTGAACAGCGACCATTGCCGGGGGATGCTCACGCGGACCTCATTCAGTTGGTTTTTCGCGCCTGGCGCTGACATCTGGTCCAGCAATACGCCCGCCATTCTGAAACGGATTTCCATCAGGCCATGTTCTATTTCCTGAAGGGCTATGGCAGGCGCAACCTGATTGTCGTAAACCGTGGCAAGCGCCTCGTCGCCTTGTTTGACGCTGTACATGTTGACCGCAGCCAGAACGAGCGAGACGGCTCCAGCAATTAGGCCGAGAAGAAACATTTTGGCTTTCAGGCTTTTCATTTTATGTAATCTTCCGAAAAATTGGCAATGCGGCAGGCAAGGTGATGGGGCTTGCCCGCCGGTATCGGTTATTGGTTATTCAACCGGCAGTCCTTTGGCCTTCCACTCCGGGAAGCCGCCGCGGAACCAGTACACCTTTTTGTAGCCTGCCTTGATCGCGGCTACGGCACCCTTGTAGCTCTTCCAGCATTCTGGGCCATTGCACTGGGTGATGATGGCGGTGTTCTTGTTGCCAGGCAGTTTAGAAACGTCGAAGTTGTCCTGGCTGGCATCGAAGTCAGCGGCTTTCGCGCTTTTTTCCTTGTAAGGTACGTTGACGGCGCCTTTGATATGCGCTTCGGCGTATTCGTTAGCCACGCGCGTGTCAATCAATTTGGCGCCACCATCCATCAGAGATTTTGTCTTGGCGGCGTCGACAACTGCGGCTCCGGCAAGGCTGGCAGGGGTTTCTACGGCCAAGGCGGCGCCAGCGGAAATGAAAGCGCAGACAGTAATCATTGAAAGGAAAGCGGTTTTAGCGAGTGTCATGATGTTGTATCTCCTTGATCGGGGTAAGTTGCTGCTGTGTTAAAGGAGCCTGGCGGACTTATGATGAATCGGCTGCAAATCCGACAAGCTACTAGCTAAAGCAATCGAGGCGCCGCAAGCAAACAAAGCGCGAGCCACTCGCCCATACCTATGCGGATAACCGCCAGTCTGGCGTAATGAATCGTCGATAGTTGCTGCTTTCATTCTTGGCAATCTCCTTTTGCGTCCGTTTGCCAG
Organism: Hydrogenophilales bacterium CG12_big_fil_rev_8_21_14_0_65_61_21; assembly: GCA_002782005.1. Taxonomy (GTDB): domain Bacteria; phylum Pseudomonadota; class Gammaproteobacteria; order Burkholderiales; family Thiobacillaceae; genus Parasulfuritortus. Next base: position 13,091 of record PFGT01000123.1, read on the forward strand.
ACCCTATATCGGCAATTCCGCTAAATTCTTTAATCCTGAATTCGGCACTTCGTTTGAGGGCTCGTTTTTTGGAGGCAGACGGTGCGCTATTTCATGTCAACAGTTGAAACTGTGCTTCAAAATTGGAATCGAGGTAACAAAAAACATTAGCTTTTTGCTAAAGCACTATGTTTTTGTGCTACTTTAGGCGCATAAACTTAGTTCTGAATGGAGCGCTGGCAAGTCATGGCGAAGGAAAAGGAAGCGGCGGTCGAAGAGGTTGCTGCGCAGCCCAAAGGCAAGAAGAAGCTGTTCATTATCCTGGCGGCGGTGCTCGTCTTGATATTGGCAGCCGGCGGTGCGGCAGTCATGCTGCTCGGCAAGTCTGCAGGCAAGCACGAAGTGGCCTCAGTTGAGGAAGACAAGGGGCCGCCCATCTACGAAAGCCTCGAATCGTTCACCGTCAATCTGTCTGGCGGCGACACCTATTTGCAGGTGGAGGTCAAGCTGCTCCTGTCCGATACCGATTTTCAGGAAAAACTGAAGCAGCGTATGCCGGAGATACGCAACGATATCCTCAATCTGCTTTCCAGCAAGACGCCGGACGACTTGTCTACCCTGGAAGGGAAAAACAAATTGGCCGCTGATATACAGGCCGATATCAATGGCCTATTGAAGGTCAAGGCGGGAAAGGGCGTGAAGAAGGTGCTGTTTGGCTCATTCTTGATCCAATAGGAGGATCGTGACTGACGACATTCTCTCCCAAGATGAAGTCGATGCGTTGCTCCGCGGCGTAACGGGGGAACCCGAGGAGGTCGCCGACGAAGGCAGTGCGGGGGGGGTGCGTACCTACGATATCGGCCGGCAAGAGCGCATCGTCCGGGGGCGGATGCCCACCCTGGAGATTATCAACGAGCGCTTTGCCCGTAATTTCCGCATTGGCCTGTTCAATCTGATCCGCCGCACTGCCGATATTTCGGTTGGGCCGGTTTCGGTCATCAAGTACAGCGAGTTCATACGCAACCTGCCAGTCCCGACCAACTTGAACTTGGTTCACATGGAGCCGTTACGCGGCACGGCGTTGTTCGTGTTCGACCCCAACCTGGTCTTCCTGGTCGTCGACAACCTGTTTGGCGGCGACGGTCGCTACCACATGAGGGTCGAGGGCCGCGACTTCACCTTGGCCGAGCAGCGCATCATCCGCAAGATGCTGGATGTGGTGTTCGAGGAATATGGCAAGTCCTGGGAGCCGATCTATCCGGTCACATTGGAATATGTCCGTTCCGAAATGAACACCCAGTTCGCCAACATCGCTACCCCAACCGAGGTAGTGGTGGTCACCACCTTCAAGATCGAATTGGGTGCGTCGAGCGGCGATTTCCACATCTGTATGCCCTACAGTATGATTGAACCCATGCGCGATCAACTCACCAGCACCATGCAGGCTGACCGCGCCGAGGCGGATGAGCGCTGGATTACCGAGATGTCTCTGCAAGTGCAGGATGCCGAAGTGGAGCTGGTGGCTCATCTGGGGCAGGCGGCCATTACCCTGCGCCAGATCATGGGCCTGAAGGCGGGCGATGTGATCTCGCTCGATGTGCCCGATGCGGTGATTGCCGAGGTGGATGGCGTGCCATTGTTCGAATGCCATTATGGCCAAAAAAACGGGCAACTCGCCCTGAAGGTCGAGCGGGTGCTGCAAGGGCGTGAGCGAGCGTCGGTTGCTGGGGTCAAGCGATGAGCGAAGAAGCGGAAAAAGACATAACTACGGATGACTGGGCGGCCGCCATGGCCGAGCAGGAAACGGCCGAACCCGTCGTGGCCGACGCTGCGGCTGACGAGCCGGCCAAGCAGGCCGATGCCGGTTCAGTCGCCGCAGCAGAGCCACAGAAGGCCCAAATATTCCAAAATTTGTCGGCCTCCGGCGACAACCCGGCGGCGGCCAACAACCTGGACCTGATTCTGGATATTCCGGTGCAACTCACCGTCGAGCTGGGTCGAACCAAGATCGCCATTCGTAACCTGCTGCAACTGGCCCAAGGCTCAGTGGTGGAACTCGATGGCCTGGCCGGCGAACCGATGGACGTACTGGTCAACGGCTGCCTGATCGCGCAAGGCGAAGTGGTAGTGGTGAACGACAAATTCGGCATCCGACTGACCGACATCATCAGCCCCGCCGAACGACTGCGTCGCATCAACCGATGACCCCCCGGCGCGGCCTGGCGATCCTGCCTTTGAGTTTAGTCTCCTCGGCCGCATCGGCGGCCGACGCGGTTCAACAGACCTCTGGCTTTACCTCCTTCTTCCAGGCGCTGATGGGGCTGGCGGTCGTATTGGGTCTGCTTTATGGTTTCTTCTGGCTGCTGCGTCGTTTCGGGCCGGGCCAGACCGGCGCCCAGGGGGCGGTCAGAATAGTCGGCGGGGTCATGTTGGGGCCGCGCGAACGACTGGTGGTGGTGGAGGTCCAGGATACCTGGCTGCTGGTGGGCGTGGCCGCCGGCCACGTCAGCACCTTGCATACCTTGCCGCGGCCGGAAGGGCTTGCCCCGGCGCCCCTGCAATCGGCGCCGCAACCTTTCTCCGACAAGCTGGCCGATCTGCTCAAGCGTTCGAAGGGTTGAACGTGCGCCGTCTATTCCTGTTCGTCTTTCTGCTCGCGCCGGTCCTGGCCTGGGCCGCACCTGGCCTGCCGGCCGTTACCAGCACCCCGGCGCCGGGCGGCGGCCAATCCTATAGTTTCAGCATCGAGGCCCTGTTGTTCATGACCTCACTAACCTTTCTGCCGGCGCTGCTGTTGATGATGACCTCGTTCACACGGGTGGTCATCGTCCTGTCGCTGCTGAGGCAGGCGCTGGGCACCATGCAGGCGCCGCCCAATCAGGTCATTGTTGGCCTGTCGCTGTTCCTGACCTTTTTCATCATGGGGCCGGTGTTCGACAAGATTTACGCAGTCGCCTGGACGCCGTATACAAGCAATCAGATCGGCTTCGTCGAGGCGGTCGACCAAGGTTCCCAGCCGCTCAAGGCATTCATGCTCAAACAGACCCGGCAAGAGGACCTGGCGCTGTTCGTCAAGCTATCCAACGGCCCTGCGCTGCAAAGCCCGGAGCAAACGCCAATGAAGATACTGGTGCCGGCCTATGTCATTAGCGAGCTCAAGACTGCCTTCCAGATCGGCTTCATCGTCTTTATCCCCTTCCTGATTATCGACATGGTGGTGGCCAGCGTGCTGATGTCCATGGGCATGATGATGCTCTCGCCGATGTTGGTATCGATGCCGTTCAAGCTGATGCTGTTCGTGTTGGCGGATGGCTGGAATTTGCTGATCGCCTCGTTGGTCCAGACCTATCGAATATGACGCCGGAAACCGTCATCGCCATCGTCCGCCAGGCTTTGGAAATGGCCATGTTGACCGCCGGCCCGCTGCTCCTGGCCTCGCTGGCCACGGGCTTGCTGATCAGCATCTTCCAGGCTGCCACCCAGATCAACGAAATGACGCTGACCTTCATTCCAAAACTGGTGGTCATGTTCCTGGTGCTGGTGGTGTTGGGCCCCTGGATGCTGAGTCTCATGGTCGATTATGTGGTGAGGCTGTACGGCAGCATCCCGACGCTGATCGGTTGAGCACGTCGTGTTGAACGTTTCGAGCGCCGAATGGAATCAGATCATGGCGCTGTTCTTTTTTCCTTTTGTCCGTATTCTGGCCTGGCTGGCGGTCGATCCGCTGCTCGGCAACCGTTCCGCTCCCAATAGCGTGCGCCTCGGTCTGGCCTTGGTGCTGGCCGTAGCAATCGCCCCAACCTTGCCGCCCGCGCAGCCCATAACCCTGGTCTCAGGCGAGGGCTTGATCGTCCTGCTGCAACAGATCGCGGTGGGCCTCGCGCTAGGCTTTACCCTGCGGATTGTGTTCGCGGCCATGGAACTGGCCGGGCAGTTCATCGGTATGCAGATGGGCCTGTCCATGGCCACGCTGTATGACCCGGTCAATGGCGCCCAGACGCCGGCGATCGGGCAGTTTCTGGTCCTCACCAGCGCCCTGGTCCTGTTTGCCATGGACGGCCACCATCAGGTCATCGCCGCGCTTTGGCAAAGCTTCAGGGACGTGCCGATCGCCGCCACGCCGGTGTCGGGCCGGGGGTTTCTGGTCCTGGTCGATTGGGCCGGGACGATATTCAGCACTGGCCTGCATATCGCCCTGCCGGTCACGGCGGCGTTGTTGACCGCCAATATTGCCCTGGGGATGATGACCCGGGCCGCGCCACAGTTGAATATCTTTTCAGTCGGGTTTCCGATCACCCTGGGTGCCGGTTTTCTGACCTTGTATTTTGCCATTCTGTATTTACCGGTCATCGTCGAACGGTTCTGGCGTCAGGCACTGGAAACGGGGCTGAGCGCAGCGCGCGGGCTGATCGGCCCATGAACCGGCCTTCGCTGCCCAGCCCATCCGCCGGCTCGCAGAGAACCACTCTGCGTCATCAAGCACGAGCCCATTTCAGCTACAATTGGCGCTTTACAAAACTGCACCCCGATTATGTTGACCGGTAGTCTTGTCGCACTCGTCACCCCCATGCTGCCCGACGGCAGGCTGGACCTGCCCCGTTTCCGGGCGCTCATCGACTGGCACATCGAACAGGGCACGGATGGCCTGGTCATTGTCGGCACCACGGGAGAATCGCCCACCGTCGATGCCGAGGAACACTGCCTGTTGATCCGAACCGCCGTGGAACAGGCCGCCGGCCGAATCCCGGTGATCGCCGGGACCGGGGCCAATTCCACCGCCGAGGCCATCGAATTGACCCGCTGCGCCAAGAAAGCAGGCGCCGTGGCCGGCCTGTCGGTGGCGCCGTATTACAACAAGCCGACCCAGGAAGGTTTGTATCGCCACTTCAAGGCCATCGCCGAAGCGGTCGACCTGCCGGTCATCCTGTACAACGTGCCCGGCCGGACGGCGTCGGACATCGGCAACGAAACCGTATTGCGCCTGGCGCAAATACCGGGCATCGTCGGCATCAAGGACGCCACCGGCAACATCGAGCGCGGCAGCGCACTGCTCAAAGCGGCGCCGGCTGACTTCGCCGTCTACAGCGGCGATGATGCCAGCGCCGCAGCGCTGATGCTGCTGGGCGCCAAGGGCGTCATCTCGGTGACCGCCAACGTCGCGCCGAGGCTGATGCATGAGCTGTGCGTCGCCGCCCTGGCGGACGCTGTGGCCAAGGCCAGGGAGATCAATTTCCGGCTCCTGGCGCTGCACCAGAAACTGTTCGTCGAAGCCAACCCCATTCCGGTGAAATGGTGCGTGGCCGAGATAGGTCTGATCGACAGCGGTATCCGTTTGCCCCTCACCCCCCTTTCCACTCAGCACCACGATACGTTACGCACCGCTCTGCGCGAAGCGGGCGCCATCCAGGAGTAGACCTATGCGTAAGATCGCCACGCTGATTGTGCTCGCCCTAGCGCTAGAGGGCTGCGCCGTCCTTGATAACAAAAAAATCGACTACAAGAGCGCGGGCAGCCTACCGCCGCTAGAGGCGCCGCCCGACCTGGTCATGCCGGCGTCCGACAGTCACTATGCCCTGGCCAATGCCCCGGCCAACGGCCCGACCTCCTACTCGGCCTACCGCCAGGAACGGGTGACGCAACCGGCGGCGACCGGCAATGCCGTCTTGCCCCAGGTGGATAAGGCGCGGATCGAGCGCGGCGGCAGCGAACGCTGGCTGGTGGTAAACGCCCCCGCCAAGGACATCTGGCCGGTGGTGAAGGATTTTTGGCAAGGGCTGGGCTTCATCGTTAACGAAGAACGGCCTGAGGCCGGGGTGATGGAGACCGACTGGGCCGAGAACCGGGCCAAGATTCCCCAGGACGCCCTACGCAACCTTCTGGGCAAGGTGATCGATTCGGTCTATTCGACCGACGAGCGGGACAAATTCCGCACCCGTCTGGAGCCGACGCCGGATGGCCAGGGCACCGAGATTTACATCAGTCATCGCGGCATGTACCAGGTATTCGAAGGCACTCAGGGCGGCGGCGACAAGGGCGACGGCCGCACCATATGGCAACCCAGGCCCGCCGACCCCGGCCTTGAGGCCGAGATGCTGCGTCGCCTGATGGTTCGCTTCGGCGTCGAGGAAGGCAAGGCCAAGACCATGCTGGCCGAGCCGGCGACGCCTCACGCCAATCTGGTCAAGACGGCCAATGGCGCGCCCGGCGTCGTCCTGCCAGACGCCTTCGACCGGGCCTGGCGGCGCGTCGGCCTGGCCCTCGACCGGATCGGTTTCCTGGTGGAAGACCGAGATCGTGCCACCGGCATGTATTTCGTCCGCTACACCGACGCCGATGCCCGGACCAACAAGGAAAAGACCGGTTTCCTGTCCAAGCTGGCGTTCTGGCGGGGCAAGGACAATGCCGCCAAGGGCGAAAAATACCGGGTCAACTTGACCGGCGTCGGCGACAACACCGAGGTCGGCATCTATCGAGAGGATGGCAGCCCGGCCGCCAACGAAACCGGCGACCGTATCGCCAAGCTGCTCTACGAACAACTCAAATAGACATCGGATGCGTTTCGCCTGTCTGGGCAGCGGCAGCAAGGGCAATGCCTGGCTGGTGGAGCGCGGCGCGACACGAGTCCTGCTGGACTGCGGCTTCGGGCTTCGAGAGATGGCCGCGCGCCTGATCCGTCTGGGTATCGAGCCGGTCGCCGTGACGGCGCTCCTGATTACCCACGAACACAGCGACCATGCCCGTGGTGCGGTGCGCTTCGCCGCCCAATATGGTTGCGATGTCTGGCTGACCCCAGGCAGCGGCATGGTGCTGGAAAGTAAAGGTGGCTTGCCAGACCGAACCAGGTGGGTAGATAGCCACACGGCCTTTTCGGTCGGCGAGCTGGAGTTCAAACCTTTCCCCGTGCCGCACGATGCCCGTGAACCGGTGCAATATGTGGTATCCGATGGCGCTCGGCGTTGGGGTCTGTTGACCGATGCCGGCCATGTCACCGAGCACATGGTCGCCATGCTAAGCGATTGCGACGCGCTGGCACTGGAATGCAATCACGACGTGGACAGGTTGGCCCGAGGCGGCTACCCTGCCAGCCTGAAGGCCAGAATACTGGGCCGCTACGGCCATCTGGATAATCGGCAGGCGGCCGAATTGCTCGGCCGCCTGCCGACCACCAGGCTGCAACATGTCGTGGCGGCGCACCTGTCCGAGGAAAACAACACCCCCGAGCTGGCGCGCGGCGCACTGGCGGGCGCCATGGGCTGCGAGCCCGATTGGATAGGCGTGGCCAGTCAGTCCGAGGGGCTTGGCTGGCGCACCATTATTTAAGCGAATGAATATCTGATGACCGAATTTTCTGCCCTGGAGGCAGCCAACACCTTCGAGGAACTCAACCTCGCCCCGGAACTGCTTTCGGCCGTTCTGGCGCTCGGTTATACGGTGCCGACGCCGATCCAGAAAGAGGCCATCCCGCTAGTCCTGGCCGGTCGCGATCTGATGGCCCAAGCCCAGACCGGCACCGGCAAGACGGCGGCCTTCGCGCTGCCGCTGCTGCACCAGATCAAGCCCCACGCCAACGCCAGCACCTCGCCGGCCCGACATCCGGTGCGCGCCCTGGTCCTGACGCCAACCCGCGAGCTGGCGATCCAGGTCCATGAGAGCGTAGTCGCCTATGCCAAGAATCTGCCGCTACGCAGTACGGTGGTATACGGCGGCGTCAACATGAAGGAACAAGAGGCCGATCTACGCGCCGGGGTGGAGGTCGTGGTCGCCACGCCAGGCCGTCTGCTGGACCATGCCGGTAGCAAGACCACGCTCTTGAACCGGGTCCAGTTTCTGGTCATCGACGAGGCCGACCGGATGCTGGACATGGGTTTCCTACCCGACCTCAAGCGCATCCTCGACTTGCTGCCGGCGAAACGGCAAACCCTGCTGTTCTCCGCCACCTTCAACGATGAAATTACCCGCTTGGCCAAGAGCTTTCTGAAAGACCCAATCAAGGTCGAGGTGGCGCGCAAGAATTCCGCTACCGAGTTGGTCGAACAGGTGGCGCATAAGGTCGCCGAGGACGACAAGATGGATGCCCTGCTGCGCATCGTGCAGATGCGCGAGATCAGTCAGGCGCTGGTCTTTACCCGGACCAAGCTGTCCGCCGACAAGCTCGGCCGCCGCCTACAGCGACGCGGCGTCGAGGTGGCGGTGATCCACGGTGACAAGGCCCAGGTAGACCGCATACTGGTCCTGGAGGGTTTCAAGCAAGGCAAGATCAAGCTGCTGGTGGCGACCGACATCGCGGCCAGAGGGTTGGACATTGTCGATCTACCCTGCGTATTCAATTTTGAATTACCCTATTCGCCGGAAGACTATGTTCACCGGATCGGTCGCACCGGTCGGGCCGGTATGTCCGGCCTGGCGGTCTCGCTGGTCGCGCCGGCGGAAGAGAAGTTGCTGGCCGGGGTGGAGCGGTTCATCGACAAACGACTGGAAATCTCACCGCTGCCTACATTGCCCGCACCGACCCATGTGGCGGCGCCGGTCAAGCAGGCTGAAACAGCGGCGGTTGAACAGCCCGACTCGGCGCCGGTCGCCTACCGTCGCCGTGCGCAGGAGCCGGTCTGCGCCTTGTTCCTGCCGCCGGTACCGCCTGCCAAACCGGAAGCGCCTGCGACTGAATGACCTGGGAGATGGCCCTGACGGCGGCCCTGGTCCTGGCCGGCTGGCTGTGGTGGGATGGACTGAACAAGCGCGAGTTGGCCATACGGGCGGCGCGCGCAGTCAGCCAGAAGGCCGGTGTCCAACTGCTCGATGCAACGGTGGCCTTGAAGCGTATCGGCGCAGCGCGGGACGACAATCAGCGGCTGCGTATCCAGCGCCAATACGGCTTCGAATATTCCGATACCGGCGACAACCGTCTACCCGGTTATGTCTATCTTCTGGGCGATCGGGTGGTCGATGTGAACCTGTTTATACCATCCGATCGGGAGTCCTGAATGAACAAGCGTCTTGCCCTGCTGTTGCTGTTATGGCCCGGCCACGCCTTGGCTGAGTTCAGCTTCGATTACGATTTCGATGCCCATCAGAAGACCTGGCAGGAGCTACAGGCCCAGTTGCCGGCCGCGCCAAAGGTGGCAAACCTGATCCCGTTCGAGGTCGGTCCGGCCGCGCCGCACCGTTATTTTCTCGACCGCTCGGCGATCTCTGCCGGCACCGATGGCGTGGTACGCTATACGGTGGTGGTCCGCACGGCGGGCGGCGCGGAGAATGTCAGTTACGAGGGGATGCGTTGCGCCTCGGCGGAGCAGAAGATATACGCCTTCGGTCGGCCGAATGGCGATTGGGCGCGCAACAAATATGCCGGTTGGCAGCCGATAGCCTTGCGTCAGGCCAGCAGCTATCAGCGTGAACTATTTGAGTATTGGTTTTGCACCCAGGACGGCCCGGCGGATATGAAGGCCATCCAGCGGGCCGTGGCCAGCGGCGGCATCCGCCGCGACTAGCAAGAAACAACCCGCTATAGGGCGGGCCATGCCCGCCGCGACGGCCGCCGCTATCAAGCCTTGGCGACCAACCGGGTCGTGACCAGCCGCTGGGCGATCCAGCCCAGGGCCAGATAGAACGCGGTCGTCATCAGATAGGGCGGCAAATACTTGACCACGGCCGAGGCATAAGCGGTTGCCGTCATCTGGCCGAAGTAGCCGGAGAAGGCCCAGAAGGCCAGGTTCGAGATCAGGAAATGGGCCACGACCGCCAGCAAACCCACGGTAGCCAAGCGCAGCACCGGCAACTCCGGCAACTTGGCCAACCCCCGGCCGAACAACCAGACCACCCCGTAAGCCGCCACCAGGCCACCGTAAGCGGGAGTCAAACACCAACCCGCCTCGATCGCCGTCTTGGCCAGCAAGACATCAATGCCGAAGGCCACAATCGCATAGGTCGCGAAACAACGCAGGCCGCCCAGCCACAAACCGCCCATCAGGAATACCGCCAGCGAGGCATCCGGCAGACTGATGGCCGAGCCGAAATGGCCGAACCGGGTAACGGCCAACAGGGCCAGCAAGGCAAGGAATACGGCAGGGCGCGATATGGCGGTCATGTATAGCTCCGGGTCAATGCGGCGGGTAAGTTCGGCCGCTGAATAAATTGCGTCCCGGCATTGTACCCGGCCGCCAGTTCCGGAAAAAGCAAAGCCTTGGTCGCTTTACCTTAAGTGACCGAGAAATAATCGGAGCTGCTCCGGCAGGATGGCAGCAAGGCGCCGGTTGTGCCGCGTGGTTCTTCGCCTCGGTATATCAGGTATTGCCGGCCATCAGACCAGCGAAAAAGAGGTCGATCAGCGGCCCGGCCTGCTTGGCCAGGGAATAGGCCTCCGGCTCCAGGCCCCAATCGTGAATCAGGCCGTCGATGAAGGCCAGCAGGGCGTTGGCGGCAAGCGGACAATCCAGGTCGGCACGCACTTGACCGCGCTGGCGAGCGTTTTCCAGGGCCAGCCGGAATACCTCGCGGGCACCCTTGTGGCATTCCTGGCGGCGCTGGACGTTGGGCGCCAGGTCATCGACGTATTCGCACTTCAGGGTCAGGATTTCGAACACCCGACGACAGCGGCCGTCTTGTTCCACCATGGCCAGGGCCTGGACGCTGGCCCGCCGCAGCAGGCCAAGCGGGTCGGGCTGGTCGGGGTCGGTCATATTTTCCAGCAAGGCCTCCAGCGGCAAGGTGGCGCGGTCGCACATGGCGTTGAACAGGTCGGCCTTATTCTCAAAATGCCAGTAGATGGCTCCCCGGGTGACGCCGGCTTGCTGGGCGATCGCGGCCAGCGAGGTGCGCGATACGCCCTTTTCCCGGAATACGCCTTCGGCGGTATCGAGGATCAGGGAACGGGTCTCCTGCGCTTCTGCCTTGGTGCGACGAGCCATAAGAAAATTAACCTGTTAGTGACAGGACCATAGTTTACATACATTCTCGTATGTATGTAGAATACAGCCACCTTGAAACCGGATCGTCCTGATCGACCAACCCTCATGCAACGTGCTCATTTCACCCGGCCGCCGGTTTCGATACTACCCTGTTCGCCGCCCGGCGGCTGGCCCCGGCGGACGGTCTGGCTGATGGCCGCCGCCCTCACGGGCTGCATCACGGTCGGTCCCGACTTCAAGGCGCCGGCCGCCCCTTCGGTCGCCGGCTATACCCATGCCGACCGGCCGGCGAGCCTCGCGCCGCGTCTGGTCGCCAGCGTGGCCGTGGCGCCCGACTGGTGGACGCAGTTCGGCTCGACCAAGCTCGATAATCTGGTCGCCCAGGCGCTAGGTAACAGCCCCACCCTGGCCGCCGCCGAGGCTACGTTGCGTCAGGCCCAGCAGGTCTATGAGGCCCAGGCCGGCTCTTCGCTATACCCAACGGTCAACGCCCGACTGGGCGCCAGCCGCAACCAAACCAATGCGGCAAACAACGGCCAGGGCGGCGACACCCAACACGTCTTCAACCTGTACAACGCCGGCGTTGCGGTCAGCTACAACCTCGACCTGTTCGGCGGCAACCGCCGCGCCCTCGAAGCGCTGGCCGCGCAGGCCGACTATCAGGGCTTTCAATTGGCCGGCGCGCGCCTGACCCTGGCCGGCAATGTGGTGACTACGGCCTTCGGCCAAGCCCAACTGAGCGAGCAAATCGCGGCCACCGAGGCCATTTTAGAGGCTCAGCAAAGCCAGCTCGACATCGCCCGCAAACGCTTCGAGCTGGGCGCCGCCGCCAAGGCGGAGGTGCTGACCCTGCAAACCCAGGTCGAGCAGACCCGCGCCAGCTTACCGGCGCTACGCAACAAACTGGACCAGGCCGACCACCTGCTGGCCATGCTGACCGGCCAGGCGCCAGGAGCAGCCGACATTCCGCGCTTTACCCTGGCCGATTTCACCCTGCCCGCTCAATTGCCGCTGATCGTGCCCTCCGAGCTGGTGCGCCAACGGCCCGACATCCAGGCCTCCACCGCCCTGTTACACACTGCCACCGCGCAGTACGGCGTGGCCGTCGCCAACCTCTATCCGCAAATCAACCTCAGCGCCAGCCTGGGCGCCCAGGCCATCACCAGCGGCGCGCTGTTCGGCCCCGGATCGGCGATCTGGAACCTGGCCGGACAACTGGCCCAGCCACTATTCAACGCCGGCTTGAAGGCGGGCGCCAACGCCGCCGAGGCCAGCCTGCAAGCGGCTGGCGCCAACTATCGGCAGACCGTCTTGCAGGCGCTGCGCAACGTCGCCGACGCGCTCGGGCAACTGGACAATGACGGCCAGACCTTGCAGGCCCAGGCGGCGGCCGACGCCTCGGCACGGGAATCACTCAAGCTGGTCGGCCAGCAATACCAGTTAGGCGCGGCCAGCTATCTACAATTGCTCACCGCCCAGCAGCAGGCGCAGCAGGCCCGCATCGGCCTGATCGCCGCCCAAGCCGCGCGTCTGGCCGATAGCGCGGCCTTGTACCAGGCCATGGGCGGTGGCGTGCTGACGCCCCAAGCCAATTAACGATCAAACGGAGTGACCAATGACCCCAGGCACCACTAAACGCATGATCGTCATGCTCGTCGTCGCCGCCGCGATCATGGGCGGCGTCGTGGCGTTCCAAGGCTTCAAGACCAAGATGATCACCAAGTCGATCCAGGCTCAGGCCAATCCGCCGCAAACGGTATCGACCGTCGTGGCAGAGGAAAGCACCTGGCAGCCGACCGTAGAGGCCTTGGGCAGTTTCAGCGCCAGCCAACAGGCCGCCTTGAGCGCCGAGGTCGGCGGCCTGGTCACGGCCATTCATTTCGACTCGGGGCAAAAGGTACGCGCCGGCCAACCGCTGGTGGAGATCAACGCCGCGCCGCAGAAGGCGCAACTGGCGCAGCTCGAAGCCCAGGCCGGGCTGGCCGAGGTCAACCTCAAACGCGACCAGGCCCAGCTTCAGGTTCAGGCCATCAGTCAGGCGGTGGTTGATACCGACGCCGCGACACTCAAGGGCATTCAGGCCCAACTGCGGGCGCAACAAGCGCTGATCGAGCAAAAGACCATCGTCGCCCCGTTCTCCGGCCAACTCGGCATCCGCCAGGTCAATCTGGGCCAATATCTGGCGCCGGGCGCCGCCGTGGCGACCCTGCAAAAGCTCGACCCGATGGAGATCGACTTCACCGTGCCACAAAGCCAGATCGAGCTGATCCGGGTCGGCATGAAGGCGCAAGTGGACTCCAGCGCCGCGCCGGGCAAGACCTTTGCCGCGACGGTCACGGCCATCGAGCCGCAACTGGATAGCACGACCCGCAACCTCAAGGTACGCGCCCAGGTAGCCAACCCCAAGGGCAAGTTGTTGCCCGGCGTGTTCGCCACGGTGCGCATCACCGAAGGTCAGCCGCGTCGCTACGTCACCCTGCCCAATGCCGCCGTGGCCTACAACCCCTATGGCGCCACGGTATTCATCGTCAAGGATGGCGGCAAGGGCGCCGACGGCAAGCCGAAGCGGACGGCCGAGCAGCGCTTCATCGTCACCGGGCTGACGCGCGGCGACCAGGTGGCCATCGTCAAGGGCATCAAGCCGGGCGAGACGGTGGTCACCGCCGGCCAGCTCAAGCTGCGCAACGGCTCGACCCTACTGATGAATAACAGCGTGACGCCGGCCAACGCCGCCAACCCGCAGATACCTGCCCCTTGACCGCCGTGAGCCGCGCATGAACACCAAATTCACCGACCTTTTCATCAAGCGCCCGGTGCTGGCCAGCGTGGTCAGCCTGGTAATACTGGTGCTCGGCCTGCGCTCGATCGGGCTGCTGCCAGTACTGCAATTCCCCTATACCCAAAACGCGGTGGTCACGGTCACCACCGCCTATCCGGGCGCCGACGCCAACCTGGTGGCCAGCTTCATCACCACGCCGCTGGAAAACGCCATCGCCCAAGCCAACGGCATCGACTTCATGACCTCGTCCAGCGTGCAAGGGGTCAGCACCATTACCGTCAACCTGCGCCTGAACTATGACCCGGACAAGGCGCTGACCGAGATCAACGCCAAGGCCAACTCGGTGCTCAACCAGTTGCCGCCACAATCACAAAAACCGATCCTGTCGGTGAGTATCGGCCAGACCATCGACGCGATGTACATCGGTTTCAATAGCAAGGTACTCAAACCCAACCAGATCACCGACTACATCAATCGCTCGGTGCAGCCCAGGTTGCAGGCCGTGGAGGGGGTGCAAACGGCCGAGATTCTGGGCGCCAAGAACTTCGCCCTGCGGGCCTGGCTGGACCCGCAAAGGCTCGCCGCCCATGGCCTGACCGCCGCCGACATTTATTCGGCGCTGGCGGCCAACAACTTCCTCGCCTCGACCGGCAACGCCAAGGGCCAGATGGTGCAGATCAACCTGGCGGCCGATACCGATCTGAAGTCGCTAGACGGCTTCAAGAACCTGGTGGTGAAGTCGGCGGCCGGCCAGGTCGTGCGGCTGAACGATGTGGCCACCGTCGCCCTGGGCTCGGACGATTACGACACCGCCGTGGCCTTCGACGGCAAGGCCTCGGTATTCGTCGGCATTCAGGTCGCGCCGGGCGCCAATCTGCTCGATGTCGTCGCCCGGGTGCGCGAGGTCCTGCCGGACATCCAGTCGCAACTGCCGGTCGGCTTGCAGGGCGGCGTTATCTACGACTCGACCAAGTTCGTCAACGCCTCGATCAACGAGGTGGTCAAGACCCTGGCGGAGGCCGTTCTGATCGTTACCCTGGTGGTGTTTGTGTTTCTCGGCTCATTGCGTTCGGTAATTATTCCCCTGGTCGCCATCCCGCTATCCATCGTCGGCGCCTTCACCGTCATGCTGGCGCTCGGCTACTCGATCAATCTGCTTACCTTGCTGGCGATCGTCCTGGCCATCGGTCTGGTGGTCGACGACGCCATCATCGTGGTGGAAAACGTCAGCCGCCATCTCGAACAAGGCATGGCGCGCAGCGACGCGGCGATACTCGCGGCGCGCGAGTTGGCCAACCCCATCGTCGCCATGACCATCGTGCTGGTGGCGGTGTATGTGCCCATCGGCTTCATGGGCGGCCTGACCGGCGCGCTGTTTACCGAGTTCGCCTTCACCCTGGTCGGCACCGTGGTCATCTCGGCGATCATCGCCCTAACCCTGTCGCCGATGATGTGTTCACGTCTGCTCAAGGCGCCAAACCCGCAAAGCCGCAACTGGCAGGACCGGCTGGCGCTGTTCCTGGATCGCAGTTTCGACCGCCTGCATGGCGCTTATGAGCGCATCCTTCATGGCTCGCTCAACTACCTGCCGGTGACCATGGTCATGGCAGCCATCGTCCTCGGTTCCATCTACTACCTGTATGCCACCTCGATGTCCGAGCTGGCGCCGCAGGAAGACCAGGGCGTGCTGATCTCGATCGCCTTCAACAACCCCACCGCGACGCTCGATCAACGACAGCTTTACGCCAACCAGATTTTCGACGTGTACCAGGGCTTCCCGGAGACCGATCATGTATTCCAGCTCAACTCGCCCGCGCAGGTCATCGGCGGCATGGTGCTGAAACCCTGGAACGAGCGGCAAAAAACCGCCGCGCAACTGCAACCCGAGTTGCAAAAGAAACTGAGCCAGATCGCCGGCTCGCAGATCGCGATATTCCAGCCGCCGCCCCTGCCCGGCGCCCGCGGCGTGCCCATCCAGTTCGTCATCACCAGCGCCGAGCCCTTCGACCGGCTCTACGAGGTGTCGCAAAAATTCCTGCAAGACGCGCAAAAGACCGGCCAATTCATCTTCCTACAGTCCGACCTGCGCATCGATATGCCGCAGACCCGCATCGAGATCAACCGCGACATGGCCGCGCAACTGGGCCTGACCATGCAGGACATCGGCTCGGCGCTGTCGGCCATGCTGGGCGGCGGCTATGTGAATTTCTTTGAGCTAGACGGCCGTTCGTACAAGGTCATCCCGCAGGTCGAGCAGCGCTTCCGTTTGAACCCGGATCAGATCAATCACTACTACCTGCGGACCCCAAGCGGCCAGATGGCGCCGCTATCCACGGTGGTGTCGCTCAAGACCCGGGTGCAGCCGGAGACCATCAACCACTTCCAGCAGGCCAACTCGGCCACCATCCAGGGCGTGGCCCTGCCCTTCGTGGCCCAGGGCCAGGCGCTGGATAGCCTGAAGCAACTGGCCCAGCGCACCCTGCCCGCCGGCTACGGCTTCGACTTCGCCGGTCCCTCCCGCCAGTTTATCCAGGAGTCGGGCGGCCTGGTGCTGACCTTCTTCTTCGCCCTGGTCATCATCTTCCTGGCCCTGGCCGCGCAGTTCGAGAGCTTCCGCGATCCGGTCATCATCCTGGTATCGGTGCCGATGGCGATTTCCGGGGCCTTGCTGTTCATCAACCTGGGCATCGGCCGCGCCACGCTCAACATCTACACCGAGGTCGGTCTGGTGACCCTCATCGGCCTAATCTCCAAGCACGGCATCCTGATCGTCGAATTCGCCAACAACCTGCAACGCGCCGGCCAGAGCAAGCTCGACGCCATCAAACACGCCGCCGGCCTGCGTCTGCGGCCGATCCTGATGACCACCGCAGCCATGGTGTTCGGCGTCATGCCGCTGATTATGGCCAGCGGCGCCGGCGCGGTGAGCCGCTTCAACCTGGGCCTGGTCATCGCCGCCGGCCTGACCATCGGCACCCTGTTCACCCTGTTCGTGGTACCCGCCATGTACATGATCCTGGGCGCCGACCATGGCCAGCGCGGCCAAGAGTCAGGCGCACCAATACATTAACGGGAAACTCGCCCAAGGGCGTTTGTTGATTTTGGGCGGCGCTGCGCCATGATCGTCAGAGGCGCCCATTAAGCCCGGCTGAGTTTCAGAACAGCGAACCCAGCAGGGTCGAGAACAGACTGAACCAGGCCCAGATGAGCAAGGCGACAACCAAGGTGATAGGCAGATTGTAGGCACTGAAGATATTCATTGCGGGGCTCCTGTTGTCACGGCCTTGAATAGTAAAACCTAATCCACTGAATCTCAACGATCAGGACGCCCGAAACTCGCGCACGACATGTAGCTGGCGCCGGGAAACCGGCAGCTTCTCCGGCCAGTCCTTGAGAATGGCCATCCACTGGGTTTCCTCGCCGCCCCTTTGCAGTTCGAAGCCGATCAGCCAGGCCCGATTAATCAAGCAGTTGCGGTGAATCCGCAGCATGGCCCCAGCAAACTCATCTTCCAGCTTGGTCAACGGCTCGTCCAGCACATACTCCCGGTCACGGGTACGCAAGGTCACATATTTCAATTCGGCCCGCAGATATAGCACCTCCTCCAGTGGAATCCGTAGCACCCGACCGCGATCGTTCACCGTGAAATGCGCCAAATCTACGGCCATTGAATCCGCCGCCGGCCGGACCCGGCGCAAGGCCTCAATCAGGCGATCCCGGCGTACCGGCTTGAGCACATAATCGCGCGCCTGCACCTCGAAGGCCGACACCGCATGGGTGTCATAGGCGGTGACAAAGATCACGGCCGGCGGCTGGGGCCGTTCTGTCAGTTGCCGCGCCACTTCGATACCATCCATGCCCGGCATCCGGATGTCGAGCAACACCACATCGACGGCAAGCCTTGCCGTCTCAGACAAGGCCTCTGGCCCCGAGCCAGCCTCGCCCACCACCTCGTTCGGCAACGCCTCGGCGCAGTCCTCCAGCACGCTGCGCAACCGCGCCCGCGCGGGAGCCTCGTCGTCGACGATAAAAACATGGAGCGGTTGAGCCGAGTTCATATTTGAGTCCTCTTGGCCGGCAGCCACATCCGAGCCGCATGCTACACATGGGAAACGCGAGCCAAGTCGCCAGCAACGTCGTAAATCAGGATGTAGTTTCGATGTACGACAAGCTCACGCGTATCTTTCAGTCGTCCTGGGCAACCTGGCGTAGTGTTGCACATTGTTTGGCACATATGCGAACAAGGAAAGACCAATGCGTCGAACGTAGGTCGGGATTCATCCCGACAATCCGGCCTATGGAACCCGCGTCGTCGGGATGAATCCCGACCTACAAAACCCCGCTGACGTGCCCGGTTGGTCAGGTTGAAACCCGATCTACAAGGGCTTGCATATAGGCGTTCGCGGATTCAAGTTCGAAGCGCAACTTTTGAGGTAATTGCAAAATAGGCCAACTCGGCTTGGAATCAAGCATCACAGCAATCTACCCCCCCTTAGCGCCACATCGTGGATCGGCAGGCGGATCAGGTTGGGGGCGCTTAACACCACATCCACCCTGCGACCATACATCAGGCGAGATACCTTCGCCGATCAACTCGCCGCCCGCCGATAAGGCATCCTGATCTGCACCACGAACTCATCGCCGGACTCATAGGCGCGCAGGGCCGCTTCGGCATCGAAGTGCAGGTCCAACCGCTCGCGAATATTCTCCAGCGCCATGCGGTTGCCGGAACGCCTTTCGCGCAAGTGGTGAACAGGGTTGCGCACTACCAGGTTCAACTGATCGCCCCTGACGAAGATGGTCACGCTCACCGTGCCGCCGCCCGCCGCCGGCTCAATCCCGTGGTACACCGCATTCTCCAGCAGCGGCTGCAAGATCAAGGGCGGCACCAGGGCATCCAGCGGCGCGTTCTGGCACTGCCAGTCCACCGTCAGCCGCCCGCCCAGGCGCACCGCCTCGATCTCGGCATACGAGCGCGCCAGCTCCAGCTCCTTGGCCAGCGGCGCCAGGGCACTCGCCTCGGCCATCGAAGCGCGGAACAGCTCGGACAGGTTTTCCAGCACCGTTTCGGCCCGCCTCGGTTCGCTACGCATCAAGCCCAGCACCGTGTTCAGGCTGTTGAACAAAAAATGTGGCCGGATACGGGCCTGCAGCGCCATCAGCCGGGCCTCGGACAGGGCGGGGGACAAAACGCGGTGACGCCAGTTGAAATAAAACAGGATGCCGACGGCCAGCGTCAAGGCCGTGAACGCGACCCGAACGGGGCTGGGCACGGCCATGTCGGTAAATTGCGTGGCATACAAATAACGCCAAAAGACCCCGCACAGCGCCGCCAATAACGCCACCGCCGCCGCGCCCAGTCGATAAGGCAACCCGGACAACGGCCGGCTGGCCAGAAACAACCCCGCCAGCACGGTCAGCAACGCCGGCTCGAAAATTCCCGCCCAGCGGATGACCGACTCGATGACCTCGGACAGATTGCCTAGCGCGACGTAAGCCAGGACGAAACGCAGCCCCTCGGCCAACAACAAGGCGCGCAGCATGACGCCGAGGCTACGGAAATCGGGCAGGACCATCACTATTCCAGCCGGCAATGGCACACTGTTTTTACCTCAATTCCGCCAGCAATCGGCCAATGCCCCCGTCCCGGTATTGGTTCGCGCACCCGCTTGGTTGATAGTCAGAGTACCGCACTGTGGATCGCTGTAGGTGCCGGCTGGCGCAGCTTGCACGACATAGGTTGTTGCGGCGAGATTCGCCGCTGGGAGCGTAATAGCGTAAAAAGCTGTACCGTTTTCGGGGGATTGCGTTCTTGGCAATACCGCGCCAACGTAAGTACTATTAGTTGTGTAATAACGTTCCAGAAACTGAACATCCTCCATCATTATGGCCTGGGCATCGGCGCGATGACCCCGGCGGATATATTGCAGATAACTGGGGTAGGCAATCGAGGCAAGAATGCCGACGATTGCCACAACGATCATCAATTCGATTAGTGTGAAGCCGGCAACCCTCTGCGGCGAACTGGACGATTTCATATTTGTCTCCCGGCCATCAGCGTTGCACATTCAGGAAAATCAGCGCATCGCTAGTGTCGCCTCGTTTCCGAGTGGGCCGAAATTGCACGACATCGCCTTTGCGAATTGCCGTGGCCGTGCATTGCTGGCCATTGATCCTGAAAATAGTGTTCGGGTTATAGGCATAAGCCATGCCGCCGATGACGATTTCCCCGGTACTCGCCGATACCGAATCGACCCTGCCCGTCCGAATCGACACGCTTGTTTCTGCTCGCTGGTAATTGGCGCCTGGCGCCGGCGCCATCGTGCTTGCCGATGCGAACGGGCTATTCATCGCCCACGCCACCAGAAATACTGCCGCTATTTTTTTCATATCGAACCTCATTCGAAAATTTGTCGCCAGCTCGTTCGCTTCTGGGTGCTGGCCAGGGGATTGATTTCCGGTGCCAAGCTACCTGCCACGCCGGCGCCCGCCTTGCTCAAGCTAATAAACTTGTTCAGTTGGCCGCCGCTACCGCCACCGCCGATCTCAGGATTCTTCTGCAAACGTGCGGCGCTTGGGATGGAGGCTTCCTTTACGCCTGATGGGTAGATGGGCGCACCATTACCGTCCACGCCAAGATTGTCCGCCGTAGTAACCTGACCATCGCCATTCACGTCGAGGGTTGGCCCTACCAACTTACCCCCGGTAACTGCGTCGACCTCCATCAGCCAGCCAGTGCCACCGCTCGAACATACCCCACTATCGGGGATGAGGGTGGTGAACATGATGCGATTGTCATAAAGCTGGGGCATGCTCACGATGCGTTCGCCCGAAGTCGGCAAGTCCAGATACCAGCCGCGCTGAGTCGCCCAGTCGATAGCTGTGGCGCTGGTGGTTCGATACTCCCTGCCCGATGCGGTGACGGTCGAGGTCACGGTTTGTTGTTGCAAGTCACCCCGGCCGGCTATGGTGGACGGTGTGATCCCTTTGTCCCACAAGGAGTAGAGGGTTTGTGTCCCGGTGGTGGTGATGTCGCTATTTTCCAGGTATTTCCCGGTACCGAAGAACAACTGGACCCCATCGCCGTTGAAATAACGGGTTACCTGAACATCGCTGGTAATCGGCTGCCGGTTATTGCTGGCGTCCTTGGCAACGAAGAGCGGCGCGGGCGAGCCTGCAGACGCAAAAGCCACGCCCCAGCGCGCAGGATTGGCACTGCAACCAGCGCCGGTATCCGCGCATAGATCGAATTTCCAAAGATTGCCCAGCAGATCGCCGGCATAGGCAATATCGACCTTGCCGTCGCCATCGATGTCGATCAGGGTGGGGGTCGCCAGTCCATTGGGGGTGGCTGCCGAACCCTGGTCGGTCGAAATTTTCCGGATCAGCGCCCCCGTCTTGATATCAACAATAAACAGAGATGCATAACCGGTTGCGCTGGCGCTGCCATCCGCCTCGCTGTTGTTGTAACCGTTGCTGAACACGGCGGCCCATTTGCCATTATTGAGTTTCACGATGCTTGGCTGACCATAGACATAGCCCAGATCGGGGTTGCTGTATTCCCACTTGACCAGGGTGCCCGCATTGGCCTCGGTGAAATTGCCCGGATTGGTCACATCAAGTGCGAACACGCTCTGCCCGCCGGCCCCAAGGCTGGAGACCAGGGTCGTGTGCCAGGCACCATCGTAAAAGGTATCGACGGCCGTTGGCGTGCCATCGACAAAATAGCGGTGGCTGTAGGTCGGGGCGGTCAACTTGGAAAGATTGGTATAGACGCCGCTTGGCACATAAGCGATCTTTTCCTGGCCCGTCGAGGCATCGAAACCGTGCAACATGCCATCGTTAGCGCCCGCGTAAATGACCGGTGCGCGCGCGGCATTCGCCGTTATGAATGTGCTGTAGCTTGCCGCTTCGAGCCAATTGGGATAATTGAATGCCGGCGCACCGACATAAACCGGGGCCGAATCAACCAGATCGCCCAGAACACTCAATGTGCGTGCTCGGAAACCAGCAATGCCGGTCCGGCCGCGAATGAAATCCAGGCGATTCTGCCCTGCGCCGTCATTCACATTGCTGATATTGGTATTGAGCGCGGTAGATTGGCTGATATCGAGTTCGGTTGCGCCAGGCGACGCCGGGTTGACCGGCCAGCGGAATGGAATCCCCGTGCCCGTGCTGGGCTTGTAGGTAACAATGTTCCGCCCGGTATTGTAATCCTGCGTATTCAATACAGTGCCCGCGTGCCAGGCCACGCTGGATGGCGCGCCGGTCGTGGCGTCGGTGTTGTAGGAGACCAAATCGCCCGACCAGTCCGCCGAGTTGAATTGTCCCTGATAAATCTTGCCGCCCGCCGCGACTGAGCCAGAGGTCAGCGCCACCGCTGCCGCCGCGCCCGTTTGTGACAGGATATTGTCGAAGATGCTGGAGAAGGTCGCATTCAACGAGGCCAGATCGTTGGCGTAAAGCGCGGCCGTCGTGCCGCCTGCCGCCGCCATGTCATCCAGCGGATTGGGCGGATTGTTGGTGAAATAATCCTGGGTAAACTTGGGCAAGGCAAAGCCGATGACATATGACTTGACCGGGCGAGCGCCGGAATTGAAATTGCTTACCGCCGCCACGGCATTGGCTACTTCTGCGGGCGAATAGGGCAACGTCCCGGTATAAGCAACCGGCGTACCAGCGCTGGATACATTCGGCAGGCCATTGGTCAGGAAAACCGCAAAATCCTTGCCGCAAACATTCGCCGGCGCCGCCTTGGGGCCGCCCTGCAAGGCGCCGAAATGGCCGGTCACGCCATTGAAATAGTCCTTGGCCGTCATGAAGGTCCCGGTAATCGGCGACAGGCCGGCGTTTTGCAGCGGCGCATTGGGGTTGGTTGCGGTGTTGCCGCCGGCGATACCGGTTGGGTTGGTGTTGTATGCGCCGCGGTTATAGGTCGGCACGACGCTGGTCGCCAGCTTGGTGTTGAGCTTTGCGGCTTGGGTGGCGTCTACACTGACAACGGGCACATGCAGGTAGCCCAGGCCCGGGCTGGTGTTGGCGAACCAGGTGGGGCCGACATCGAACGAAACGATTCGGGCGCCAAAATCCAGGATGTTCTGTGCCAGGTCGCTATCGGTTGGCCAGAATCGACCACCAAACTGGTAGCTACCATAGCCCGCGCCCGCTGCGCCCGGCGCCGCATCCGACTGGGTTGTCTTGGTGCCATAGCAATTGTAAGCGTCCCAAGGGCCGGCGGGGTAAGTCTCACCATCGTTGAAGGCATGCGCTGTGGTCGAATAGCAAAATGAGGTCCCCTGCGGGGTAGCCGAATAAAACGGCAGGTTCACGTTGTAGTAGACGTAACTACCGGGGAGGGTTGGGTTGGGCACCCTGAAGGCCTTGGTGGTGCTGTTTCTAACCCCGCTAAACCCGGCATCGTAATTGGCCGGGTTATAACTCGCGTCATAGGGGCTCTGATTAAGCCATTGCGCCACTACGCCGCTTTGCTGATAGGTCATCAAGCCCATATTGAGTTTGCCGGTGTAGTTGGCCACCAGGCTTCTGGCCGCCGTGCGGGCAATCTCCGATTTGCTGAGTGAACTACCGCTGCCCACCGCCAGGCCGGTCGGGTCTTCGTCCATGTTGTTGCCATTGCTGAAAATCAACAGCACATTGGCTTGTCCGGCCGTAGTCACGAACAGGGGCACCTGACTAAGGTTCAATAGCGCGGCCGGGACTAAGCCATATTGGCCCATCGAGAACGCCGCAAACAAGGCCAGCGATAAAGGGGTCGGTCTGAAAGTTTTCATGGTCCTATCCTTTCTGTTCAGTAAAGGATCACGGTCTGCACCGTTGCCTGAGTATTCGAATTGGCGCCCCAGCCGTGCGAGGTAATCCGGAACGGGATCAACTCCGTGCCGGTCAGACCTTTGCCCGTGGCGCCGCTATAACCGGAAGGCGTCGTAGACGGTAGATACTCGATGATGTAGCGCGGCTGATTCGATAGTGGCGTGGCGCCATCGATCGTTAACGGGGCGCCGGAGTAGGCTAGCGTCTTGGCGCTGGTCCAATCGCCGTTGGCGGTGATCGTCTGCCACACAGGGGTGACTTGGTCGTTCAGGCATAAGCCTGCGGCGCACCCCGCTACAAACGGCGATGAAGGGTTCAAGCCGTTGACGGCGATATAGCGCAAGGCATCGCGCACGCCCGCTTCGGCGGCTTCGAAGGCCAGGGCCTGATCGCGTGCGTTGCCCGCCATGCGCTCTTCCAGTGAGGTCGATTTCATCGCCGACAGTGCAATCAGGGTCAGGATGACCAGGAACATCAACCCTGTTACCAGGGCGATGCCGCGCTGGGATGAATGGCTAGACAGGCAGGAAGGCATGGTCGTCATCTCAACTGGCTGGCAAACGGTTACGCACCGATACCGTGGCGGAAAAAACCTGGTACAGGCGGCGATCGGGGGCATGGAAATTGCCGTTGTTGAACACCACGGTTTGCGCGGCCGTGGCGATGTTGTCGTCACGGCTTTCCATGAGCAGGTTGACGCGCACGCTGACGATGGTGGGAAGCTGCGCCGCCGTGGGGGCCGCGACATATTGGTCCGCCGCGACATCGGCATTGTTGTCGAGCCCATAGACGAACTGCATATCGTAGACATGCTCGACCAGCTCTTCAGCCACCCCATCCAGACCCACCCGGTAAAGTGCGCGATTGCCCGCCGGATTGCTGCCGATGAAATAGGTCCGCTGATCCACTCGCATCACGAAGGCATCGGGCCCATAGGTCCCAACACGGTTACCGTTATTGCTGCTGTTGGCGTGGGTCAGGGTAGTTGGGTTCGCATGGCCGGGGACATTGGTGACCTTGAATACATCGGCATACTGACAATTGGTGACCGTCAGCACATCGCCCTGTTTGAAGTTATCGGGATTGCCCGCGATCTGGATATTGGCATTGGCGGGGGCGAGGTTGCCGGTAAGATTGACGCCATTGCTGTAGGCCGCCATGACGGCAAGCACATCGCCTGCCGACCTGATGATGGCGGTAGGGTTGGCCCAGCCCGCGCCATTGTCGTAGTCCACGATTGCGTTTTGCGCATTCAACGTGGGCACCGGCGGGTTGGCAATGGTCCTCATGACGACACTGGCCATGTTGCCGCAGCCGGCATAGCCCGCCATGCGGATATCCCGACTCATTACCTCTAATGCATAACGCCCATTTTCCTGCATCCGGGACAGGTTATCGCTGGTGCGAAAGGCACCGCGGCTGCCAATATAGAGATAGCCCACCCCGCCGATCAGGATCAGGCCCAACGTCATGGCAATCATCAACTCGACCAGACCGAAGCCCTGTTGCCTCAGTCTTTTTGGTGTGGTGGTCATAGCTGCGACTCCACCCTAAACTGCTGGTTAGCCAGCCCCTGGGTGCCGCGACTGTCGTTCCACAGAACGACTATGGTCGCCCTGTTGGTTGCACCGTCGACCGTAATCGAACCCCTCCCCGCTGGCAGTGTGCAGGCAAGCTGGTTTTCCCAGCCTGCGATATCCTGGGCCTGGATCGTCCCAGCGGGCACCGCCGTGGTGCAGGCCACCGCCGCCGCAGGCATATTGGTGTTGTAGTCTGTGGTCAGCGCCAGCGGCCGATTGGCCCGCATCCGGTCAATCATGTCATAGGCCGCCCAAGTCGCCTGGGTACGATGGGTGGCGCTCAAATTGTTTCTCATGCCCGACGCCATCAGGCCCGCCAGACCCAACAGGCCGATCGATAACACCAACATGGCCACTAGCACTTCGAGCAGGGTAAATCCAGACTGTTTCATGATGCTCCTCACGGACAGGCTACCGGGGCGCTCGCCACCCGCCCGGTCGATTCGATCTGTATCGCCCGGCCCTGTACAGCGGCCGGCGCCGGCGGACATAACGTCAACGTGGTTTGGGCAATCGCCGAACCGACAGGAATAGTCGTATTTCCCATCGTCGTATAGGCCACGGTGGTGGCCACATTCGCGCCTCCCACCAGTGTGCTCCCGCCGCTCAGCGCCTGTTGCACACGAATCACCGCACCGGCCGGATCCCGCACCACCCAGCCTTGCGCCCAGCCGCCAATACAGGTCGCTTGATTGCTGCTGGCGCACACGGTGACCGTTGCGCCACGCCTAACCGCTTCGCTGCGGGCAAGATTGAGCGCACTGATAAGATCGTTGGCTTGCGTCGCCATGCGATTGTTCATCAAGAAGACGCTGAAACTCGGCACCGCGATCACTAACAATATGGCCGCCACCGAAACCGTGACCATCAACTCGACCAGCGTGAAGCCATTTGTTGCGTTTTTTTTCATCTCGTTTCATCTTTATCCTGCCCTGCTTTACCCTATCGCAGCGCCTTGGCAAACGCCAATACCGTCGGACTGGCGGGCACATTGCAAGAATGAGCGGCAGCGCCCCTTCCCAGGAGTCTGGCGGACTTAATGGAAATCGGCTGCAATCGATTAAGTCTTAGTCGGGTCCGCTAATCGAGGCGAACGCGGTAATATTCCGCCACGAAACAAAACGGGAATCCAAGATGCAGTTCAGTGTTGAAGCCTTTCGCGCCTGGCAGAACAAGAGCGTTACCCTGCTCGGCATGTCCGGGGTGGGCAAGACCTATCTGTCTGGCATCCTGCGTGGTCACGACTGGTTTCATTATTCCGGCGACTACCGCATTGGCAAGCGTTATCTGGACGAGCCGATACTCGACCTGATCAAGCAGCAGGCCATGCAGGCGCCGTTCCTGCGTGACCTGTTGCGGCGCGACTGGATCGACATCCAGAACAACATCAAGATTGAGGACTTGGGCCCGGTGCTGGCCTTTGTCGGCAAGGTCGGCAACCCGGCGCTGGGCGGCGTGCCGCTGGACGCCTTCGTCCGCCGCCAGGCCCAGTACCGCGAGGCCGAGATTGCCGCCATGCTCGATGTCCCGCAATTCATCCGCAAGGCGCACGACATCTACGGCTATGACCATTTCGTCAACGACGCCGGCGGCAGCCTGTGCGAGATGGACGACAACCGGGTCATCGACTGTCTGTCGGCGCATACCTTGATCCTGTATATCCAGGTCACCGATGCCGAGGAGGAGCAGAAGCTGATCGACCGCGCGGTGTCCGACCCCAAGCCGCTGTATTACCGGCCCGCCTTCCTGCAAGCGCAATTGGCGCTTTATCTGCAAGAAAACGGCCTGCAATATGCCGCCGAGATCGACCCTGACGCCTTCGGCCGCTGGGTCTTTCCGCGCCTGTTCCGTTCCCGCATTCCACGCTACGAGGCGATCGCCGGGCCGCACGGTTATACCGTCACGTCGCAGGAAGTGACACGGGTCCGGGACGAGAAGGATTTCATGGCCCTGCTGGAAACGGCGATTGCCAGGAAGACTGCTTCATGCCCCTAGTCGCCCACAACGATCTACCCGCTTTTGCCCGCCTGAGTCAGGAGGGCGTCACCGTATTGAGCGCCGAGCGGGCCTTGAATCAGGAGATTCGTGAGCTGCATATCGGCCTTTTGAACATGATGCCAGACGCCGCCCTGGCGGCCACCGAGCGGCAGTTCTTTCGGCTGGTGGGTGAGGCCAACCCAATCGCTCAGTTCTGGATGCACCCATTTACCTTGCCGGAACTGGCTCGCGGCGCCGATGCCAGGGCCTACATCGAACGCTATTACGAGCCGCTCGACCGGATCATGGCCGATGGCCTGGACGCCCTGATCGTCACTGGCGCCAACGTAACCGGCCCGGCCCTGGCCAAAGAACCGTTCTGGGAGCCGCTAAGCCGAGTCATCGACTGGGCCTGGGAAAATGTCACCTCGACCTTGTGTTCCTGTCTTGCCACCCATGCGGTGATGCAGTTCCGCCACGGCCAGGCG
>PFGT01000079.1 GCA_002782005.1 Hydrogenophilales bacterium CG12_big_fil_rev_8_21_14_0_65_61_21
TGGTAGGCGTTCTTCCAGCCCAGACCCTGCTCGGCGAGTCCGGCCGCCTCGGGGGCGGCGCCTACCTGCGCGGCATCGCCGGCGCCGTGGCATTTACCGAAGGTGTGTCCGCCGCAGGTCAGCGCCACGGTCTCTTCGTCGTTCATCGCCATGCGCGCGAAGGTTTCGCGCACGTCGCGTCCGGAAGCGAGCGTATCGGGCTGGCCGTCCGGGCCTTCCGGGTTGACGTAGATCAGCCCCATCTGCACCGCGGCGAGCGGGTTTTCGAGATCGCGCTCGCCGGTAAAGCGCGCCTTGTTTTCCAGCCACTTGGTCTCGTTGCCCCAGTACACGTCGATTTCCGGCGACCAGATGTCTTCGCGGCCGCCGGCAAAACCGAAGGTCTTGAAGCCCATCGATTCCATCGCGACGTTGCCCGCGAGAATAATGAGGTCGGCCCAGGAGATTTTATTGCCGTACTTCTGCTTGATCGGCCACAGCAGTCTGCG
Source organism: Hydrogenophilales bacterium CG12_big_fil_rev_8_21_14_0_65_61_21 (assembly GCA_002782005.1). GTDB lineage: Bacteria > Pseudomonadota > Gammaproteobacteria > Burkholderiales > Thiobacillaceae > Parasulfuritortus. Next base: position 489 of record PFGT01000079.1, read on the forward strand.
CGCCTTGTCGAGGTTGACGTTGTCGGGCCAGCTGTTGACGGGGGCGAAACGTTGATTGCCGTGCCCTGCGCCACCGCGGCCATCGCCGGTGCGGTAGGTGCCCGCGCTGTGCCAGGCCATGCGAATAAAGAAAGGGCCGTAGTGACCGTAATCCGCCGGCCACCAATCCTGCGAATCGGTCATCAGGGCCGTGAGGTCACGCTTGACGGCGGCAAGATCGAGGCTCTTGAAGGCTTCGGCGTAGTTGAAGTTCTCCCCCATCGGACTCGTCTCAGGGGAATGTTGGTGCAGGATTTCAAGGTGCAACTGGTTCGGCCACCAGTCGTGGTTCGACTTTCCAGTGCCAGCGGTGAGATGAAATGGACATTTCGTTTCGGTTGACATGTGTTTCTCCCATTCGGTTTAGATAGCGTAAGCCTTGCGCAGCAAGGTAATCGGGTGTTCCGGCGCGCGGTCATCCTTGAGGCCGTTTTCAATGTGATGACCGGCCATCGCGCAGTCGCTGCCGTAATGCGCCGCCTCGGCTTTCTTGACCCGTTCCACCACCGGTTTGACGATCTTCATGGCGTAGGCGTGGAACTCCTTCTTCACCGCGTAAGTGCCGTCATGGCCGGAACAGCGCTCGATGATGTCCACCTCGGTGCCTGGAATCAGCGCCAGTATCTCCTTGGTCTTCGGGCCGATATTCTGGACCCGCTGGTGGCAGGCGGCGTGGTAGGCGACCCTGCCCAGCGGCTGTTTGAAATCGGTCTTCAGCCAGCCTTCCTTGTGGCGCAGCATGAGGTATTCGAACGGGTCATAGAAGGCCTGTTTCACCTTCAGCACGTCCGGATCGTCCGGGAACAGCAGCGGCAGTTCCTGCTTGAACATCAAGACACAGGAAGGGATCAGGGCGGTGAGGTCCCAGCCTTCGTCTACGAGTTTGGCCAGCACCGGGATGTTGGCCTCCTTGGCCGCGCGTACCGCGTCCAGGTCGCCCAGTTCGAGCTTGGGCATACCGCAACAGCGCTCCTTTTCAGCCAGCGTCACAGGGATGCCGTTGTGTTCGAACACGGCGACCAGGTCCTCGCCCGGGCCAGGCTCGTTACGGTTCATGTAGCAGGTGGCGAACAGGGCGACCTTGCCCTGGGTCTTGCCGGCCGGCTCGCCGGCTGTGCTGGCGGGCAGCTTCTTGAGACGACTGCGCAGCGGGAAACTGGTGAACTCGGGCAGCCAGGCGTCGCGGTGAATGCCGGCCACGGCTTCCAATGCCTTGCGAGCCGGACCGATCTTGTTGATCGCGTTGACTGCCTGAGCCACCACCGGGATGCCAGCTAAGGAGCCAACCGCATCGGTGCTGGTCAAAATCTTGTCGCGCAGCCGGGTCCCCCCGGTCCGGAAATGGACCGCCTTGGCCCGCAGCATCAGGTGTGGGAAGTCCAGGTTCCACTGGTGCGGCGGCGTGTAGGGGCACTTGGTCATGAAACACAGGTCGCATAGATAACAGTGATCGACGACCTGCCAGTAAGCGGCCTTGGCGACACCGTTCACTTCCATGGATTCGGACTCGTCCACCAGATCGAACAAGGTCGGGAACGACTGGCACAGGCTGACGCAGCGACGGCAGCCGTGGCAGATATCGAATACCCGCTCCATCTCCTTGAACATGGACTCTTGGTCGTAGAAGTCGGGCTTCAGCCAATCCAGCGGATGGCGGGTGGGCGCTTCCAGGTTACCTTCGCGAGCGGGTCCGGCCATGGTGGATTCTCCTGTTGCAGATTGATGTCGGGTAAATCCGGCCACCATCGGGTGGCCGGGATGCTGCCGTTTAGCCGCCGAACTCGTTCAGCGCCTTCTGGTAGCGGTTGGCGTGGGAACGCTCCGCCTTGGCCAGGGTTTCAAACCAGTCGGCGATCTCGTCGAAGCCCTCCGCACGGGCATCCTTGGCCATGCCGGGATACATGTCGGTGTACTCGTGGGTCTCACCGGCGACGGCGGTCTTCAGGTTGTCGCCGGTCGGCCCGAAAGGCATCCCGGTAGCCGGGTCGCCGCACTGCTCCAGGTATTCCAGGTGGCCGTGGGCATGGCCGGTCTCACCCTCGGCCGTGGAACGGAACAGCGCCGCGACGTCGTTGTAGCCCTCGACATCGGCCTTGGCGGCAAAATACAGGTAACGGCGGTTGGCCTGGGATTCGCCAGCGAAGGCGTCTTTCAGGTGCTGCTCGGTTTTTGAGCCTTTCAATTGCATGATTTTCTCCTGATGGGTTAAAGGGCAATTCCGCGCTGGGCGGACATGACCGCATCGGCCATAGGCTCAATGTAGCCTAGCGCCATCCCGCAACCAATTTGATTGTATAAATAAGGTCGATAGTCGCCGCCTATCTAAAACAATCAGCGGCCACAATGGATCAGCCGGCGATCGGGATCACCACTTCGGCGCATAAACCGCCACCTTCACGTGCCTGCAACGCCACCTGCCAACCGTGGGCGGCAGCCAGTTGCCGGACGACGGCCAGGCCCAGCCCCGAGCCGCCGGTCTCGCGACTGCGCGAGTTTTCCAGCCGGTGGAAAGGCTGAAACACCGTTTCGAGGTCCGCCTCAGGAATCCCCGGACCACGGTCGAGCACGCCAATGCGCACCCCCCGCGCGTCGCATTTCAGTTCCAGGTCAACCGCCTGACCCTCGCCATAACGCAGTGCGTTTTCCAGCAGGTTACCAACGATGCGTTTCAAGGCGCCGACACTCAAGCGCCGGCGACAAGCCGCCCCGGATGGGAACCGAACCCGGTCCGGATCACTGCTGGCAGCGGCCAGCTCGGCCAACACGGCATTAAGTTCAACATCGCTCGGCGCTTCGCCCTGGAGCGACCGAGCGAAGTCCAACATGCTGGAAATCAGCCGGTTCATTTCCGCCAGATCACCTTCCATCCTTCTGACCATCTTCGGATCAGCATCGTCGAGCATGGCCAGGGCCAGCTTCATGCGAGTGATCGGGGTACGCAGGTCGTGCGAGATGCCGGATAACAGCACGGTGCGGTTTTCCAGCAGGACCTGGACCTCGTCGGCCATGCGGTTGAAGGCGGTGGTCAGGGCTTTCAGTTCATCCGCCCCGGTTTCCGGCAGGCGCTCCGGCAGACGGCCCTGGCCGACTTCCTGAGCGGACATTGACAACTGGCGCAACCGGATCGAGGTATGCCGCGCCAGCAGCAAGGCGGCCAGCAAGGTCAGTAATGCCCCGCTCAGGAAGACCGCACCGGCCTCCCAGGGAGCGTCCAGTTCATAGCGGTCACGCACGAAACCCAGCCGCAGCAGATTACCGGCCAGATTGATCTCGGCCCAGGTCCAGGCGGGGTCCGGGCCTTGTTTCAAGTGAATATCCTGACCGGTGCGCCGAGCCAAATAATACTCAAGCAAATCGCCGAAACGACTGGGTTTGACCCGCTTCGCCAGCGGCTTGTCGACCTTGCCCAACTCCAGGTTGTGCTGGAGAAACAGCTCGATCTCGTAATCCTCGCGGGTCTCTGGCGGCAGCTCCACCCAGGTCTGGGCGGCCAGCACCATGTGGGCGGCCAGGGCATCGGCGGAGTTTTCGGTCAACGGCACAACCACCGTCTTCCAGACCGCAAACATGGCCGCACCCTGAGCCAGCAGAAAGATGCTCAGCAGGATCGCCGCCGCGCGGCCGAACAGGGTGGCGGGAAAAAGTTTCAAGCGCTCGTCTTGCCCTTGGGCGCAAACAGGTAACCCTGGCCCCATACCGTGCGGATGTAGACCGGGTTGGCCGGGTCGGCCTCCAGTTTTTTACGCAGGCGGGTCACCCGAACGTCGATCGAACGATCGAAAGGATCACGTTCATAGCCCTTCAGCCAGTCCATGATCTGGTCCCGCGACAAGGCCCGATTGGGGTGTTCGACAAAAATCCGCAACAGGGTGAATTCGGCATGGGTAATGGCGATCTCTTCGCCGTCGCGCAGCAATCTTTGTGCGGCCAGGTCGAGGGCGAATGGACCGAAGGCCGGGTTATCGGCGTCCGCCTCTTCCGCCTTGAGCTTGCCGCCGCGCCGCAATACGGCCCGGATTCGGGCCAGCAACTCGCGGGGGTTAAAGGGCTTGGCCAGATAGTCGTCGGCGCCCACCTCCAGGCCGACGATGCGGTCGATGTCCTCGCCCCTTGCTGAGAGCATGATGACCGGAATGGCCCGCTCCGATTTCACCCGGCGGGTCAGGCTCAGGCCATCCTCGCCCGGCATCATCATATCCATGACCAACAGGTCGGGCTCGAAGCCGGGCAACAACTCAGCCATCTCGCGGCCATCTCGGGCGGTTCTGACCTCCATGTCCTGCTTGGCCAGATAGTCGCCGAGCAGGTCACGGATACCGGCGTCGTCGTCGACTACCAGGATGCGGGGGTTTCGTGTCGGCTCCATGGCTATCTTTCCTGAAACATTTGGTTACAAATTTACTTGATAAGGAAACGTATGGGAAACCATCCGGTCCTAAGCTGCAAGGCATGGAAAGGAGTTATGCCATGCACATCACACACAAATTGATCTTGATTACCGTCACCATGCTGGCCACCGGCACAGCGGCAGCCAGTGGACCGGGAATTTTTACTGGTCAGTCGATCGGCCCGGTGGCGGAATTATCCCCTGACGAACGGGCCAGGTTCCGCGAGCGCTGGCAGGAAATGCCGCCTGAACAGCGGGACGCCGTGCGCAACCGCTTGCGTCAGGGCTGGCGCGACCTGCCGCCCGAACAACGCCAGGCACGCCGCCAGAATTTGATAGAGCGGGGGCCGGACCGAGGCAACGCACCGCCGGCGGGCCGGGATAGGCGCGACCGAGGCTATGGCCAAGGTTACGGCACACGGCCCTAGTCTCAAACACAGACCCGTAAGCGGAAAATTTCGGACAGTTTCTCAGATCAGGAGATCAACATGAAGACCACAAAACGTTTCCCCGCCCTTGCCCTCAGCTCGGCGCTGGTCCTGGCAACCGCCACGGCCTGTGCCAGCGGCCCCTACCCGCGCGAATCCGGACCGATACACTACACCGACAGCGCACGGGTGGTTTCCAGCACCCCGGCATATGAGGAAATTAACCGACCCAGCCGCGAGTGCTGGCGGGAACAGACCGGCTACAGTACGGAACCCCAAGACCGCTCGTATGGTGGCGCGCTCCTTGGCGGCATCGTCGGCGGCGTGGTCGGCCATCAGATCGGCAAGGGCAGCGGGCGCGATGCCGCCACCGCAGCGGGCGCCATGATTGGCGCTATCACCGGCGACAATATCGATAACCGTGACCGTGGCCGGCAAATCCGGCCAGTAGAAGAAGAACGCTGCCGCACAGTCGACCACTGGACCCGGCGAGTCACTGGCTACAACGTGATCTACCGCTACCAGGGCAATGAATACTCCACCTTCATGCCTTACGATCCAGGTGCGACCGTGCGCCTCAACGTCAACATCAGCGTGGTCGACCATTGACCTAAAGCCCCTGCTCAGCGCCTGGCTGGGCAGGGGCATTGTTGATACAGTGGAGCCACTCGGAAATCATGAATTCAAATAAACGTGCATCGCCGTCTCCGCTGTCTGCTTTATATCGGCCTGTTGTTCGCTTGCTCGGCTCTCGCTGCGCCCGATAAAACCTTCCTGGCCGCCCGCGATGCCTATGCACGGGGCAAGATAGACCAGTTCGAGCGCCTTAGTGACAAGCTGCCCGACCATTACCCATTGCGGCTCTATCTGGATTATTGGCGGCTCAAAAGCCGGTCCCCATCTACCGTCGAATTAACCAGATTCGCTGATGACCATCCGGATAGTCCGCTATCCGAACGGGTGTTACAGGACTTGGCCCGCTTTTATGGCAATAACGAGGACTGGGACAATTACCGCCAGATCGCCAAAAGGGTAACCAATAAAGATCGGGAGCTGATCTGTCTCGATGTCCATGCCCGCCTGACCCAGGGCGATCAAGCCACGACCAATGAAGGGTTGGCTTTGTGGCTCACCGCTCAGGACCAGCCCTCCAGTTGCACCTCACTATTCACTGTTCTTTCCGCCAACGGCGCGCTGACCGACGATCACCGCAGCGCCCGCCTGCGCCTGGCGCTGGAAGCTGGCAATCTTTCCCTGGCCCGACAACTCATCGCCGCGCTTGAGACCACCAGCAAGGCCGATCTGGACCGGTTAAATCAAGCCAGACTATCCCCGGAAAAGACACTAGCGGCCACCCCAGCTACACAAATCCAGTGGGAAATCGCCTTCTACGCCTTGTCCCAGATGGCCTCAAACCACCCGGACCAGGCCGCTCGACTCTGGGAAACCCGGCTTGCCGAATTTCCCGAAGCCGAGCAGCGTTACGGCTGGGGCGCCATCGCCCTGGCCGCCGCCCGGCAACTGAAGCCGGAAGCCGTGACCTGGTTTCTGAACGCCAAGGACCAACTCAGTGCCAGCCAGAATATATGGAAGGCGAGGACAATGCTGAGGGCCGGCCGTTGGCTGGACGTCTATCAAAGCATCGTCAATATGCCCGCCGAGGTACAGGACGAAGCCGTCTGGCGTTACTGGAAGGCCCGCGCGCTGGTTGGCTTGGGCGCCAGTGCCAAAGCCAACCCAATCTTCGCCAAACTATCCCATGAGATTCACTACTATGGTCTGCTGGCCAACGAGGAATTATCGGAAAAGATGGAAATCCAGGCCACGAGCTATAGCCCCAGCCCGGATGAAATCGACCAGACCAAATCGAGCGCCGGCCTGAAACGCGCCCTGCTGTTGTATAAGATGGACCTCAATGTCGATGCCGCGAACGAATGGACTTGGGCCATACGCGGTTTCGATGATCATCAATTGCTGGCCGCCGCCGAACTAGCCCGAAAGGCACTGTGGTACGACCGTGCGATCAGGACCGCCGAACAGACCCAGGTAACCCACGGCATGGGCCTCCGTTACCTCACCCCTTACCGCGATCTGGCTGATTCATACTCCAGCAAAAACGGCCTTGATCCGGCTTGGGTTTATGGCCTGATGCGCCAGGAATCCCGGTTTATGGATTATGCCCGTTCCAATGTCGGGGCACGCGGCCTGATGCAGATCATGCCCACCACCGCCCACTGGATCGCCAAACACCTAGGCCTCGGCCGCAAGGCACATACCCAGATCACTACTCCGGACGTCAACATCAAGTTCGGTACCTTCTACCTCAAAAGCCTGCTGACCAGCCTGGCCAACTCTGCCGTGTTAGCTACCGCTGGCTACAACGCCGGCCCTGGTCGGGCCCGCAGATGGCAAGCGAACCAAACGCTAGAGGGTGCCATCTACGTGGAAAGCATCCCCATACCGGAAACCCGCGAATACGTAAAAAAGGTCCTGGCCAACGCCATGTACTACAGCCAACGACTCGGGCTAAAGGGCGGCTCGCTGAAAGAACGTCTCGGCACCATCCCGGCGCAAGCAACGGCGACACACATCAGTCAGGAAACAACAAGGGAGCCGAGCAAGCAGTGATCTGTTGACTAAATCCGCAATCGGGATAGTGGGCTGGACGCAAACGCAAAAAGCCCACGTTTTGGTGGGCTTTTTGTTTAAGGAGGAGTCT
>PFGT01000070.1 GCA_002782005.1 Hydrogenophilales bacterium CG12_big_fil_rev_8_21_14_0_65_61_21
TTCTCGAAAAGAAGATCACAGAGTTCAGCTTTGGTCAGCGCCATACCACTTTCCTGTCACAGTATTCAATCCCACCCGCGATAGCGCTCGATCAGAGACAGGACTTTAAGTCGTTGAGCGTTACCATCAAGGTCATCGGGTCCAACGGGGACGACTCGAAGCCGACTCGCTCATAGAAGGCCTTGGCTTCGGGACTCAGGGCATGTGTGATCATGCCGCGGATGCCAATGGTATCGGCGGCTTGAATCACCCGAAGGGCCGCATCGCGCATCAATGCCCGCCCCAAGCCCTGCCCTTGCAACGATCGGTCGACGGCCAGACGTCCGAGCACCACGACGGGAATTGGGTCCGGCATGTTTCGACGAAAGCGGCCAGGAGCCTCATCAACGGTGATGGCGCTTGATGCCAAGGCGTAATAGGCCACCACGCGGCTCCCCTCGCAAACAACGAAGGTTCGCGACGCGCCCGTAGCCTGGTTTCTCATCGCGCGGCGCTTCAACCAGATGTCCAGACTCTCCACACCCGATGAGAAGGCGGCAGTGTCGTGGTGTTCGGCGAGCAGCTCGGGCGCCGATACCGTCATGCCTTATCCCAGGGCGCCGGGGTCTGCATCGTCTTGCGCAGGCGTTCATTGGGCTGAGGCGGCTGGTCCAATCGGGTCAGAAACTCGGCGTAGGCCTCACGGCTTGTGACGATGAGCATCTGATCGAGCAAGGCCTCCTCGGCAGCTAGACGCGCGGCATCCAGGATGAAATCGGTACGGGTCTTGCCGCGCGCCTTGGCGGCGCGATCGATCAGACCGCGTTCATCGGGCTTGATGCGGATATTCAACGACTCGCGCTTGCCGGGTACTTCGAGTGAAATGGACATGGTCATGACCTCCTAGGGTTATACCGATTATAGCCATACGTACCGACATAGTCATTACAGATGACGCTCATTCCGCCATCAATCGACCATCAGTAAAATACCCATAAAAATTTGTGTGTACGTGCATTAGTACATTTTATTACCGTTTGATGGTTATGGTCATCGTATAACCACGTTACACACAAACGCATTCGTTATTCGTAGCAGGAGGTACATGTGGTCATTCTGAGCGTCGTAGGCACCAAGGGAGGTATCGGCAAAGCCACCATCACTGCCAATCTCGGCGCGCTTGCCGCCGACATGGGGCTTCGTGTGCTCTTGGTCGACGCCGATATCCAGGGATCGCTATCCAAGTATTACCAGCTGCGGAGGCAAGCCCCGGATGGCCTGACATCCGTCGTCCTGAGCGGCCGCGTCGCCGAATCGTCCATCTCGACCACTGCATGGGATCGGTTGGACATCATCGTATGCGATGCCCCGCGGCGGAAATTCGCCGGCGTCGAGACGACCGATCTGGAGCAGTTCATCCAAAGTCGCATCGACGCGCCGATGATCCTCCGTAAAGCATTGCGTGCCCCAGTCATAGCCTTGTCCAATGAGACATTAGCCTGAACGAAGGGGTGTGTTTCCAGCGTGAGATGAGTCTGGAGGGGCAGGAGTTGGGATCATGGAGGCATGATCGTGACTTTACATACCCAAGGACTCCAAACGTTGGCCCAAGCACGCGCCTTTGTGTCGGGCGCTGATGCGGTCTCATGCACACTAGAGGATCGCAGCAAGGCCTACGGCTGGATGGCCGACACGCTCAGGCAATTCGGTTACGCCCGCCGCCCGCGCGCCGACAAGGGCGTGTTACGCCAGTAACTCGCCAAGGTGACCGGCTTGTCCCGTGCCCAGGTGGCGCGCTGTATTACCCAGTTCACCGACGGCGGCGCCATCCGGGATCGGCGGCGGGCGCCCGCCGTGCCATTCGCGCGGCACTATACGGACGAGGACATCCGCCTGTTGGCTGAGCTGGATGGCTTGCGTGGCGCCCTCTCCGGGACCACCACCCGCAAGCTGTGCGAGCGGGCCTTGACAGCTAACAATCCCAAACAGCCGTGCCCGCTGGATCGGGTCAATCGCCAGTTCAAGGCGGATCGCCCGAACCAGCTGTGGGTCTCGCGGAGCACGGGGTCAGGTCTAGTAAAGGAGCACGGGGTCAGGTCTAGTAAAGGAGCACGGGGTCAGGTCTAGTAAAGTAGCATTGCGCTGCTTATCTGGCCTAACCGCTGCATTCGAGCTGGACTAGCCGATAAGCGTTCTCTTAATGGCCAGTGGATTTTTGAACTTTCGGAGCTTCGGCCATGTTCTGTGGCGGCCAGCCCCTCAATCTATTCGGGTCTGATTCCCCGCAGTTCTGCTGCGCGCAGTTATCGTTCATTACCCGAGGCGGAAAACTGTCTCAAGCCGGGTGTCACCTTGGTGGGGCTGAATGCAATCGCCTCGGAATGCAGCGATAATGACGCCGCCAAACGCATCAATGAGGCCAGGGCAAAACTCTTTCAACTCATCAACAAAACCCAACTACGTGCCGCTTGAGCTACAGCTCGCAAATCACCCCCTTCAGGCTCATGTCTGGATTGGAAAATACATCTGACAGCCTGTCCGCTTGAACCTTTCACTAGAGAACCGCTCTAGTACGGATCATGATAATTCGACCCTTTGCCGCCCTTTGTCTTGCCCTGCTGCTGACCGCCTGTGCCCAGCCGCCAATCCAGCCGCCGCATCCTCCGCAAGCCAAATCGGTCAAGATCGGCCTGGCCCTGGGCGGCGGCGCGGCGCGCGGTTTCGCCCACATCGGGGTCATCAAGGTATTGGAGGCCAACGGCATCAGGCCCGACTTCATCGTCGGCACCAGCGCCGGGTCGGTGGTCGGCGCCCTTTATGCCTATGGCCTGAGCGGCTTCCAGTTGCAGAATATGGCCCTGCAAATCAAGGAAGACGAATTGACCGACTGGAGCCTGCCCAATCGTGGCGTGCTCAAGGGCGAGGCCCTGCAGGACTTCATCAACAAGGCCGTAGCCAACAGGCCCATCGAGCAACTGGCCCGACCGTTCGGCGCGGTAGCGACCGATCTGGGAACGGGCGATAAGGTGGTCTTTCGGCGCGGCAATACCGGCATGGCGGTGCGGGCGTCCAGCACCGTACCCGGCGTGTTCCAGCCCACCAACATCAACGGTCATGAATATGTCGATGGCGGGCTGACCTCGCCGGTGCCGATTCAGGCCGCGCGCGACATGGGCGCGGATTTCGTGATCGCCGTGGACATCGGCCAGAAACCCCGCTGGGGCAAGGCCGATGGCTTGATGAGCGAGTTATTGCAGACCTTTACCATCATGGGCAATACCATTCGCAGCTATGAACTGGACAAGGCGGACATGGTCATCCAACCCCATACCGCCAACGTCGCCGTCTCCGACTTCGAAGACCGCCACCTGGCCATCATGGAAGGCGAAAAGGCCGCCAGCCAGGCAATGGCAACGCTCAAGGCCAAACTTGCCAAGGCGCGGGGCCAGTAGACACAGCCGGACGCATTAATACGCTCCGGTTATTTCTTACAGGCAAATTTTTCGCTCAAGACCTGGTCCATGGCCTCGGGCGAAGGCTGTTTCTTATAGTCCGGATGGGCGGCCAGCCAGATCGCCACGGCCTGCGGCAGTCGCTCCCGATCGCCCTTGCCGAAGCAGAACTTGCCCTTATGCCGGCCGCTGGCGACGGCGTCCAGATAGCCGTTGATGTAGTTGTTGCACATGACAGATAAGGCCGGCACCTTGGCGGCGGCCATACACATCCGCATCAAGTCCCCGCTGGTTTGCATTTTGTGGCCTGACAGGCCTTCATCGGCCCAGGTCGAAGATGCCATGTACAGGCAGGCCACCGCCACGATCAATTCGCGTTTCATTGGTGTTTCTCCTCTTTCTCCTCATCTTTATTTTATCCGGGTCTTGCCGGACTGTTTGCCTCTTTGTATGGCGGCCTTGCCGGCGGGCCTGAGACCTGACTGCAACCGCCCGGCCCCAGCCGGCTGAAATGCCGGGATCAGTTGCTGTTTACCGTTGCCAATCAGGTCAGCCCGGCCCATGGCCTGCAATGCCTCGCGCAGCAGCGGCCAGTTGGCCGGGTCATGATAACGCAGGAAGGCCTTTTGCAAGCGCCGGGCGCGCTCGCCGCGCACCACCGGCACCCGGCGCGCCTTGCCGCCCAGCACCGGCTTGAGCGGGTTCAGCTCGGTATGCCACATGGTGGTGGCGAGCGCCAGAGGTGTGGGCAGGAAGGTCTGCACCTGGTCCAGACGGAAACGATTGCGCTTCAGCCACAGCGCCAGATTGACCATGTCCTGGTCGGTGGTGCCCGGATGGGCAGCGATAAAATAGGGAATCAGGTACTGCTCCTTGCCCGCCTCCCTGGAAAACTTCTCAAACATCTGCTTGAAGCGGTCATAGGCGGTCATGCGCGGCTTCATCATATGCGTCAAGGGGCCTTCCTCGGTGTGCTCGGGGGCGATCTTGAGGTAGCCGCCAACGTGATGGGTCACCAGTTCCTTGATGTACTCGGGTGACTTTACCGCCAGGTCATAGCGCACCCCGGAGCCGATCAGCACCTTCTTGATGCCGGGGATGGCGCGGGCCTCGCGGTAAAGGTGGACGAGCGGGCCGTGGTTGGTACCCATGTTCTCGCAGATATCCGGGAACACGCAGGACAAACGCCGGCAGGCCGATTCGATCTTCGGGTCGCGGCAATGCAGGCGGTACATGTTGGCGGTCGGCCCGCCCAGGTCTGAGATGACCCCGGTGAAGCCCGGCGTCTTGTCGCGTACCGCCTCGATCTCGCGCAGGATTGACGCCTCCGAGCGGTTCTGGATGATGCGCCCCTCGTGCTCAGTGATCGAACAGAAGGTGCAGCCGCCAAAGCAGCCGCGCATGATGTTGATCGAGAAACGGATCATCTCCCAGGCCGGGATTTTGGCCTCGCCGTAGACCGGGTGCGGCGCGCGCGCGTAGGGCAGGTCGTAGATGAAATCCATCTCGGCGGTGGTCAGCGGGATCGGCGGCGGGTTCAGCCAGACATCACGCTCGCCATGCGCCTGGACCAGGGCGCGGGCGTTGCCGGGGTTGGATTCGAGGTGGAAGACCCGCGAGGCATGGGCATCCAGCACCGGGTTCTTCGCCACCTGCTCGAAGGCCGGCAGGCGCAGCACGGTGTGGGCGCGTTGCGCCGCACGCGCTTCTCTCCCTTCCCCCGTAACCCCTCCCCCGCTTGCGGGAGAAGGGACCGCCAGCGCCAGTGAATCCACTTCGATCCACTCGTCGGAAGGCCTCCAGCCCATTGGCGCCATGAACGCCGTGCCACGCAGGTCGCGGATGGCGTCTATTTTCTCCCCTGCCGCCAGGCGATGGGTCAGCTCCACCAGCGCCCGCTCGGCATTGCCGAATAGCAGCATGTCGGCCTTGGCATCGACCAGCACCGAGCGGCGCATGGTGTCCGACCAGTAGTCATAATGGGCGATGCGGCGCAAGGACGCCTCGATGCCACCGAGGATCACCGGCACGTCCTTATAGGCCTCGCGACAACGCTGGGCGTACACTGTCGCGGCATGATCCGGCCGTTTATGCGGCGCACCGCCCGGCGTGTAGGCGTCGTCGGAACGGGTCTTGCGGTCGGCGGTATAACGGTTGACCATAGAGTCCATGTTGCCTGCGGTGACGCCGAAATACAGGTTGGGCCGACCCAAGGTTCGAAATGGATCGGCCGAGCGCCAGTCCGGTTGGGCTATGATGCCAACCCGGAAGCCCTGGGTCTCCAACAGCCGCCCGACCAGCGCCATACCAAAGCTGGGGTGGTCGATGTAGGCATCGCCGGTGACCAGAATGACGTCGCAGGAGTCCCAGCCGAGCGCCGTCATTTCTTGCCGCGACATGGGCAGAAAGGGAGCGACGCCGAGGCGTTTAGCCCAATAGGGCTTATGGGCAGTTAGTGATGGGACGGTTATCAAGACAGACAACACAAAGAATGGACCAAGGAGGATAACAGCTTGTGCTACCCCGTTAAAATATCAAATCTGTTCAAGAAAGCCTGCTGACCATGGACCTTTACCCGCTATTCCGCCCGCTGATTTTTCAGTTCGACCCGGAAACCGCCCACAACCTGACCCTGGATGCGCTGCGCCGTGCCCCCGTTGGGCTGCTCAAGGCACTGCTGCCCACAATCAAGGACGATCCACGCCAGGTCATGGGCCTGACCTTTGCCAACCCGGTCGGTCTGGCCGCCGGCTTGGATAAGAACGGCGAATGCCTTGACGCCTGGGCCGCCATGGGTTTCGGCTTCATCGAGGTTGGCACGGTCACGCCGCGGCCGCAGCCAGGCAACTCAAAACCCCGGATGTTTCGGCTGCCCGAGGTGAACGGCATCATCAACCGCATGGGCTTCAACAACGACGGCATCGATGCCCTGCTGGAAAATGTGGCCCGATCGAGTTTTACAGGCGTGCTCGGCATCAACATCGGCAAAAACTTCGATACCCCAATCGAAAACGCCGCCGACGACTACCTGATCGGCCTGCGCAAGGCATACCAGCGGGCCAGCTATGTCACGATCAACATCTCATCGCCCAATACCAAGGGCTTGCGCAGCTTGCAATACAGCGACGAGCTCAATGCCCTATTGACGGTGCTCAAGGCCGAGCAAGCTCGACTGGCCGACCAACACGGCAAATACACCCCGTTCGCGGTCAAGGTCGCCCCGGACCTGCCTGACAAACAGATCGCCGACATGGCCGACCTGTTCCGCAAGCACCGGGTCGACGCAGTCATCGCCACCAATACCTCACTCTCGCGCGCCGGGGTCGACCATCTGCCCCACGGCACCGAGATCGGCGGCCTATCCGGGGCGCCAGTCAAAAGGTCCTCGGACCAGGTACTCGCCGCACTTGCCTATGCCGGCGCATTGAAAGGCGAGATACCGCTCATCGGCGTAGGCGGCATACTGGGCGGCGATGCCGCCGTTGACAAACTACGTCTGGGCGCCAGCCTGGTGCAGCTTTACAGCGGCCTTATCTATCGCGGCCCGGCGCTGATTTCCGAATGCGCGGCGGCCTGTCGGGGCCTCGGCCAAGACCCGCAGTCGCGGCAGTTCAACCGGGCAACCAGCGCCGCCCAGACGGGATTGGACGAATAACAATTTGAAACATTTGGTAGCACTCCCGAAATCCGTCGAAACCACCTACTGGCTAGCATGGAATCGTCACAACACAGGAGCACTACCATGAAAACGAAATACGCCCTTCCCCTACTCGTTGTCGCGCTGACCGCCACGGGTTCCACCACCGCCTCGGCGGACGAAGTACTGAATGTATTGATCGGCACCGGCGTCGGCGCAGCCCTTGGCCACGCCATCGGCGGCCACAATGGCGCAGTTGCCGGCGGCGTCGTCGGCGCCATTGCTGGCGTCGCCGCTTCGCGGCCGCAAACGGTCTATGAGCGCCGGACAGTCTATGAAAGCCAGCCGGTTTATTATCAAAGCGAACCGACAACCTACTATGAGCCGGCCGTGGTGTATCAAGCTCCACTGCGGGTGATCTACACCACTCCAGTGCGGTATCAAGACCCGCGTTGGGACAGGCGTTGGGACAGACATCATCACCGCGACGGCGAGGGTTTTTATGGCCATCGCCACGGCCATGACCGCTTCGCAGATCGCCGCCCGGATTTTGAAGAACGTCACCATGAAGATCACCGCCATGGTGATTGGCGTTGAACAGGCAGGCCCTGAACCAACGGCGCGCGAAAGATATTTGCCTCGGCAACCGGTTCGGTCAGCCGTCGTAGCTTCAGCGTGAAACTCGTGAAGCAAGCCACATCGCCCCCCCTACAGTGGACCCCGAATTTGAGACAGTAGATTAAGCTGTTGTCCGAAGCGAAAAGGAAGCGGACGATGAGCGGCACAAAGCGAAAGGTA
>PFGT01000042.1:0-1604 GCA_002782005.1 Hydrogenophilales bacterium CG12_big_fil_rev_8_21_14_0_65_61_21
GGGTGGATGGCTCCTGCTCCCGGCGTCGCGATGCGCCACTATGGGGTTGTCATATCACCCCGAGCAAAGGAGCCATCCATGGGAGAGATTACCACAATCGGTCTCGATCTTGCCAAGAGTGTTTTCCAGGTCCACGCCGTCGGTGCCGACGGGAAGACCGAGTTGCGTCGCCAGGTTCGGCGTGCCCAGATGCTGGCATTCTTCGGCACGCTCGCACCCTGCCTGATCGGCATGGAGGCCTGTGCCGGGGCACATTATTGGGCGCGAGAACTGACCGGGCTTGGCCATGACGTAAGGTTGATGCCGCCGTCCTATGTCAAACCTTACGTCAAGCGCGGCAAGACCGATGCGATTGACGCCGAAGCCATCTGCGAGGCGGTGACACGCCCGACCATGCGGTTCGTGCCGGTCAAGACCGAAGATCAGCAGGCGGCCCTCATGACCCATCGGGTTCGCGACTTTCTGGTGCGGCAGCTGACGCAGGTCACCAATGCGATCCGGGCGCACCTGGGCGAGTTCGGCATCGTAGCTCCCAAGGGGGTCCACAATGTCGAACGCCTGCTGGCCATGGCCGAGGACGCGGCCTTGCCGGAGAGCGCCCGCCAGCCGATGCAGGTCCTGGCCGAGCAGTTCCGGGATACCCGCAGACGGATTGACGCGATCACGGCGGACATCAAGGCCCGGACCCAAACGGATACAGTCGCACGCCGCTTGCAAACCATCCCTGGGATCGGGCCGATCACGTCGAGCGCGATTGCAGCAAGCGTGCCGGACGTGGCGAACTTCAAGGCCGCCCGTGACCTCGCGGCCTGGATCGGCCTGACGCCAAAGCCCCATTCGAGCGGCGGGAAGGAGAGGCTGGGGAAGATCACCAAAATGGGCAACCGCTACATTCGTCGCCTGCTCTACCTTGGGGCCCTGGCACAGATCACCGCCCGCAGCCGCAAACCCGCCGGGGAAGACTGGCTCTGGAAAATGCTCCAGCGCAAGCCCGTGAAACTGGTGGCCATCGCCCTCGCGGCGCGCATGGCCCGGACGGTATGGGCCTTGCTCAAGACCGGGGAAAGCTACCGGGTTATGCCCGGCTGACACAGGAACAGCAATACGGCCCGTCAACATCGACAACTCGGGCCGACCAGAATGGTAAGGTGCAAAGTGAAGTGATGGCAAACTGACGGCAAAAGGATGCGGACACCCCGTTCGAACCGAAGCGCCCCTTCACAGCGCGGGCCATTGATTGGGACCAAATCCACGCGGAATTCATCATGGCGCGCGGCAACCACGCCGCACCAATGACGCCGAATACATGGCCGCAACCGACCAGTCGCCAGAAGTTCACAGACCCCTTGCCAAGCAGGAGCCATCCATACATGAGAATAGCCGCAAATTGCAGGGGCTGATCGAAGGCAGGTGAAAGGCCGGTTGTCTCAAGGTCGTAGAATGCAAAGGTCATGAGATATCATAGCCTGGACCACCGCCCGCGTCAGCAGCCATACTTCGCGCAAACCAGGCACGCCCCCCATTCATCCCGATCCCGAAATTGCCGTGAGCTCCCGCGCGCAGGTTGCCTTGCCTTGCCCGTTTTGTTACATTTCCTCGGACGC
>PFGT01000042.1:1619-2031 GCA_002782005.1 Hydrogenophilales bacterium CG12_big_fil_rev_8_21_14_0_65_61_21
AAGGATTCGTAACATTGATGCCTGCCGAGACCGGACAGCTCGATCGCCTGCTTGTGCATCTCGAAGCGCACAGCCCCGCACGTGCCCGGGAACTCAAAGACATTGGCGTCGCCGCGACGACAGTTTCGCGGGCGGTCGACGCCGGAATGATCCTTCGGATCGGACGAGGACTGTATCAGCTTCCTGACAGCCCTCCCGACGCGCATGCAGCCCTTGTGGAAGTGGCCAAGCGTGCGCCCAAGGTGGTCATCTGCCTGACGTCGGCCCTTGCGTTTCACGGGCTGACGGACCTTCTTCCGCGCAAGGTCTGGATCGCCATTGGCACCAGGGACTGGGCCCCGAAGATCGCGTATCCCCCCATCAGGGTGGTGCGGTTCCGCGAGCCCTATCTGTCTGACTCTATCGAAACGCA